>SKQZ01000149.1 GCA_007118765.1 Candidatus Hydrogenedentota bacterium | reverse complement strand
GAGCAGGTGCTTTGCGCAGGCCGCCGGCTGACAGCGTGTTAGTACACGTCGAAGTCGGCGGGCAAGCAAAGTGCATGATATGGTGTAAGATTCGCAGACGCAACAGAAATCTTGTGAAATATGCGGGTTAAGACGTGTCAGCATACTTTCGATACACAGACGCCGCTGCTGTTAAAAGTACCGCGTCCCGCTACCGTGAGGACAAATGCATAACAGCGGTTAACGGCACACAGCCCGTTGTGCGCGTCAACCGCTGTTCACAAAGTGCAACCGCCCGTATTATGCCCCTGCTGCAACATGTCGCTTCCCGCAGGTCTGTGCCTGCGGCAACAAGGCATTAGTTTTCGTTGTTGCCTCTGTTCTCTTGGCGACCGCGGCCACGTCCGCGTCCGCGTTGTGGCATTCGCCATTCTTCGGAAACACCCGGCGTTTCATACCACTGGATGCGGGGGCGTCCCGTGCCGAATCCCTCAACACGTTCCGAACGCAAGCGTCCAATGGGCAGGCCTTCTTCATTCACGATTTCCGCTTCGACGATAAATACACGGTCATCCCGGCCTTCAAAACGTTCTAATTCACGGACATAGCCGCCTTTCACAATCAGTTCTTCCAGTTGGTTAAACTGCTCTATCACGATACGCTCTTCAGCCGATGGCCCGCAACCCGCCATCACAAGCGCGACGCCCACACCCGCAATCATCACCATCATCCTGACAGTTCGGTTCATGTTCATCCTCCTTGTGGTTTAACGGACATTTATCGTCATCGAGTTATCCGCGTGTACGGTCTAACAGGGTACCCAGGAACAACGCCATACCGCGGTTTACCGGCGCTCTTTCAGAAGGATACCGCAGAAACTGCACGTGGCCGTCCATATACAATACATTGGAGCCGCCGGGCACATGATTGAAGTACTGTACATTGGTGGACAATGCATCAAACATCACCCAGATGTTGCTTTGCGCTACGGCGCCGGCGCCCGGGTTATTGATGTCGGTAATCATAAAACGCTCAACCCCTTCGCGGATGCGATAGATGGTGTTGCCGTTGCCATTGCCCATGGGCATTGAAACATTGCCTTCAAAGGGCTCCACCCTTTTGTCGCTGTCAACAACTTGAAAACTGCCCGCACGAATGGCGCTTGGTTCGTTGCCTGCCTCAATCCGGCGCGTAATCACTTCCTGGACAGTAGCCATCAGCAAAGCAATGAATTGGTACGGCCCGGTCGCGTCCGGATCGTCAAGAATAAACCGATCAGATATCTGCGGAATAATTGACATGAGGTCATCAAGCGAGATAAAAGTTTCCTCCGCCATATCATCGCCACATTTGTCAAGTACCCAGCCAAGATAGGCATAGCTGGTATCAATCAGATCCCGCCTGCCTTCTTCGTGAATGTCGTAATTACCCGCCTCATTGCGCAAATCATCCACGCTACTGTTTGCGTCAGAGGGACAGATAATAATGGCCGGGTCCGTTAAATACTCCGGATACAGCGTCGAGACCATGGGCCCAATCGCAATATCCGCACTGTTCATGGAGTAGGCCTGAAACTGCATGGGCGGAAACTTCTCGCCCGGGGCTTCATTGGCATACATCTTGTAGATCAGGCCCCATTGTCGCAGATTGTTCTGGCAGCTTGCGCGCCGGGCCGATTCGCGTGCTCGTGCCAAGGCCGGCAGCAGAATGGCTGCGAGAATGCCAATAATGGCAATCACGACCAATAGCTCGATGAGCGTAAATCCTTTTTTCTTCATCATGTCCATGGCTCCTGTAGTCGTCCCTGCCCATTACCGGGCAGGATCAGACGTGACCTGTCAGGGTCACCGGTTACTATGCTGCATTATTCCAACAAAAGAGATATATTCCCCATCTTGACTTGTCCGCCAACCCCCAGGTTTCACCGGTTTCATCAAGAATTTGATCTTCGCCTGGCAGTTAAGGAAAAGTGCTTGCTATTATTCCAGACGGCGTGGTACTATAAATCATATCAAGGCAACGTATGGCAACAGGCCCTTTCCTGTTCCGATACGCCGTTGAACACGGCAATAAAACGAGTCCGATACGGAGTACATCCATCTACCGGGTCTCCCCAGTGAAACGATGCGACGACTGTTAATTTCGCTGTTCCACGTCTGACCAGCCCGACGGTAATACGGCACGGACGAGCGGCAACCACAGTTAATACACAGCATTTCAAATGCCAAGCAGACGGCCCGGGAAATTTCGTGGCGGGAACGAGTGTTTATCGCTTTGGTACAAGCAGATGACTAGAATTGAGTTGTCAGAATCACTCTGACCAAGATTATTACAGGCTGCTAAGAAAGCGCTTTTCAAGGTGCGTAATACCAAGAATACAAGGTTTTCGTCATCGCGAGCGCAGCGACGCGATCTCATGTCCCAGATTGCCGCGTCGGACTTACGTCCTCCTCGCAATGACGATTGTTTTGCTGTGATGCGAGCTTCATTAGAGGAATCGTCGCCACAGGTGGCGAAATGTAGTAATGATACAGTTTATATCGTGGGTACTGTCCCACATTGGGAGTATTTCTGTTGAAAAAGTTGCGCCTTTTTTTGGCAAATGTTGGCTTGCGAAGCCGCCTGTATACATTGGTAACCCCACCGATGGGGGCCCTTTATATTGCGGCCTGGTTGCGCGAACGGTTCCCGCTTGATATAAAGGTCGTCAATCAACGGGTCGAGAACGATTCCTGTGACGAAATCGCGCGCATGGCGATAGATTTTGATGCTGACATTGTTGGCTTGGGCGCTTTGACAACCCATGCACACATGTTCGCACCCATCATTAAGGCGGTGCGTGCCGCCAAACCCGAAGCAAAAATCATTCTTGGCGGGCCTCATATTTCCGCATTCGGGGCAAATGTGCTTGAGCAGGCGCCGGCAGACGCTGCGGTGGCGGGCGAGGGCG
>SKQZ01000304.1 GCA_007118765.1 Candidatus Hydrogenedentota bacterium | reverse complement strand
TTCGGGCGGATCAAAGTCCCACAACCCGAAGCCCATGGGCGCCTGACCGCCGGGGTAATACATCTCATGGACGCACCAGATGCTCCATGCCGCCGTGCCGGCGTTGAGGCTATCCATAAAGGTGGACATGCTCATCAACGCATACGGATATTCGCGCATAAGCGGATTGATGGAGGGCGGTTGTGTGCGCTCATCTGAAAACCCCAATTCAGCGATGATGAAGTCCTTGCGCGGCCCATCTCCCGCACGCGCTTCAAGCAATGCAATGCGGTCTTCGATAACGTGGCGCACAAGAGGCATGGCCTCGCTGGAAAAATAAAAGTGTGACGCAAACAAATCAGACAAATCGTAATACGCCTCGTGTTGCACACAATGGGCAAACCAGACACGGTTGTGTCCATCATCGCTGCCCACGATATTGAGCTCCAGCCCGCGCCGCTCAAACTCGGCAGCGACATGGCGATGCAGTTCCACAAAAAGGTCAAAGTCTTGCGCAGGCCGCTCCACGGCGCGGGCGAAAAAGATATCCGGCTCATTGGTCAAGGTATAATCCTGAATACAGGTGTATCCCCTGTCCACAATCAGGTGTTCGAGCAACGCGCCAATGGCCCTTGCCAATCGCTCCGGGTTCGCCCAGGGGTCTTCCACCGCCCACTCCACGCCGCACACGTTTACCCGCGCACCAAGCTCCTGATACAAGTCGAGGGTCCGGTAATGGGACAGCATGTTGTCGCTCTCCCATGTAAATGTTTCGGCATCCAGCGACGGGTTCCAGTCGTTATACCAGAAGAACATGCGTACATAGTCCGGCGCCATCCACGCGATGCGCTCCTCGCGTATGCGAAAATCGTCAGGCCCGACACCACGCGCGGCGTTTTCCTGATTGTAAAACCAGCCGTCGTCTTCAAAACCGACGCCAATAAGGTCCGTTGTCTTCTCGTCTGTTACCGACACCACAACACCTTCCGCATCCGGTGGCAAGCCCGCTTCGGGCAAACGCGTTACCTGCATTTCCGAAAAGTGCGCCTCCCCAAATCCGTGCAGCAGCAACAGCAATTTTACGGACGCCGTGTTCTCAGGCGCTTCCGCCCATAACTTTGCGTTCCGTCGGCCGGTTGTGCCCGGTCCGACAAAGGTGTCTATATGCCCTATGCGCTTGTCGTCCGCATCGAAGAATGCAAGCGATACCGCCACACCGTTGCCGCCGTCTACATCAATACCTTCCGCCGTAGCCTTGGCGGCAAATCGTTCGCCCGCCCGCGCCGGCACAGACGCAACCGCGTTGTTCCATTCAACCCGGGCATCCTCGTCTCTTTCCACCGACACCGATATGGTCGGCTTGTTGTGATGTGACGTGTAGGCGACATGCAACGATTGCGGGTGCCGGTTCCACTCATCTTCAAAAGCGGCTTCCGTTGCGGGCGCCACAATGGCCGCCTGCGTAGCAGCCTCACCCTTGTCAACGGCGCCATGGGATAACATAAGTATGCAAATTGCGGTCAACATCATACAGACCTTTCCTTGACATTGCTTTTGTTGCCTGTGCTCTCCATAAGAACAGGCGGTTACCTGTCAGCATGCAACACACCATAATGCCAAACAAGCCTATCCCAACACTTCTGTCAGACGCAACCCGGCCACATCGTCATCATGAGCCGCACAGTGATCTGGGGCATGAGCTTGCGTCACGTTGTCCGCGGTGACCATGTGATTTGTCGCAAACATAAACGCCGGGTTTCCCATGCATCACGTGTTTAGGTACAATAGCCATACTCGAACTGTTACTTGTCACTTCTATCACACTGGTAAAATGGAATTATGAAGACCTTTCAACGGATGCCCGGCCCCCTGTTCTTATTCTGTAGCGTGGTCGTGGCGTGGACTATTGTTGCCGTCGGTTGCTCCACCACCCGACACAAGGAACGGGCCGATGCCGAAGTGTATGGCATCCTTGCCGACAAGAGCCAGGCCGTACCCGGAGCATCGCCCGCATTCACAATTGAACCCCCGGAACACGCATTCGACCTGGATGCGCTGCCGATGCTCGCTGAACCGGACGAATCGCTGGGGGACGCGGTGACATCGGAGGCAGGCAGTGTCATCATCTCGCTTGAAGATGCGCTGCAATTGGCCACGCAACGAAACCGCACCTACCTCACCGAGAAGGAATCCCTGTATTTACAGGCGCTCGCGCTGACACTTGAGCGTCATCGGTACACGCCGATTTTTGCCGGCGGCGCGTCGGGCGTGTTGCAGCGCAGTGCGGGCGATGAAGTCGTGCCCTCCATGTTCAACGAAGCCATGATCGGCGCCGGTTCGGTAATTGGACAACTTGAACAGATGAACGGCACACAGGCGGATTTATTGCGCGCCTACGCCAACGTCGTGGAAGAGGCCGGGGCAGCGGCGGGATTAGACCAACCGCGAACGACGCTTGTTGAAGAGCGGCGCGTCGCGGGGGACATGACCCTGGGCGTAGATGTATTGATGCGCGGCGGCGGCCGTATCGCGGCGGCGCTGACCACGGATTTTATGCGGTTCCTGACCGGCGCACCACGCACCACGTCCGGATCGGCGTTTTCCCTGGCCGCCTCACAACCACTCTTACGCGGCGCAGGCGCCAAAGTTGCCGCCGAACGGCTCACGCAGGCGGAACGAGATGCGCTTTACGCGTTGCGCGACTTTACCCATTACCGCAAAGAGTTTACGGTAACGGTGTGCTCCTCCTATTACAGCGTGTTGCAGCAACGGGACGTGGTACGCAACACGTGGAGCGGCCTTGAGAACTTCCGCATGAACGTGAAGCGGGAGCAGGCCTTTGCCGAGGAAGGTCTGCGCACACAGGCGGAACTGGGGCGTATGGTACAGGCCCAGTTGGACAATGAGAACCGGTACATTAATGCCGTGCGTCGCTACCAGGAGGAACTGGAC
>SKQZ01000024.1 GCA_007118765.1 Candidatus Hydrogenedentota bacterium | reverse complement strand
TGCGCAGGCCGCCGGCTGACAGCGTGTTAGTACACGTCGAAGTCGGCGGGCAAGCAAAGTGCCTGATATGGTGTAAGATTCGCAGGCGCAACAGAAATCTTGTGAAATATGCGGGTTAAACGTCGCCGATTATTCCGCACCCGGACTATCGTCGTCGGAAACTGTGTCGGCATCGTCTTGGGCGGTCACAACAATGCGGTCCCAATAGGCGAACACAATCCATAACAGGAACGGCAAGGTAAGGAAGAACTGGATAACCGCCGTGGGAATCTCGCTGGCCTGGAGCATCGCATCTTGAAAGCGCAGGGCAACGATGATAAACGCCGCATGAAAAAAACACAGGATGCAACAGCCGTAAACGAGAATGCGCACCCGCCGTTTCCAGCCGATGCCCGCAGTTGCCAATACCAACGCGACATAAGGCGGCAGATTGGTTACAAGCAACGCGATGGGCATGCTGCGACCCCGTCCATCCACGACCAGGGTTAACACCGTGTTGGTGTTCAGTACCCCGTCGGCCTCGATATTCCCGGCTTCAACATTCATGCCCATGATATAGCGCAGCGGCATGCCCGTTGCCTGAATGAGCGCCTGCCCATACCACGGCAAGAACAGCCACCACAAAACCACCAGCACAATGACAAACACAAGGAACTTGGCGCAAAAGAACGCTACACTCCCGCGCCCTGTCTTGGTACTCATGAGCGCTTCCTTTTCACCACATATTCCACCCAAATCAGCCAGACAGCGACAACAAAGACGATATACACGGCCTGCCACAGATATTCATGCGTAAAATTGAACCATGCACGGCCGGGACTCTGGTCGAGCGCGCCGATGATGGCAAGCACAGACAGCCGGAAAATATTGACGGCATACATGATGGGCGTACCGGCCACAATCCCAATAATTCGTTTCTTCCATGATGCGGGGAACGCGATGACCGCAGCAATGAAAATGGCCATGATTTCGATGGCGCCGCATTCGGGAACCAAGATAAAGGAAAAAACCAACCCGGGCTGTTTCTCCGGGTCATCGTCGGGGAGCCTCCGTTGTGCGCGCTGCTGATCGCGATAATGGCGTATCTGCTCCTGCAACGGCGCCAGTGATTCCCGGCGCTCCTCTTGTGAAAGATGGCCGCTGCTTTCTATCTCGTTAATCCGCCCGGACAATACGGCAATGCGCGTTGAAGGATCGTGGCGCAACACAAAATGAACCCGGGGCCCGTTCGCACGGGTGCGCTCGCTACGCCGCCCTTCAAGAGAACGATATGACCAACGCTCCCAGCGTGTCAGCGGGTACGGTTCCGCAGCCTCAATTTCCGCCTCTGTGGGCGTGTCGCGGCCCGCAAGCCATGCGTCTATTGTTGCCCGCATCTCTTGTGCGTTTTGACGGCTGAAATGGTAGGGTTCCACTTCGGCCTCATTGATGGCATCCAACACCCACGCCGTGTGTACCGCCGCCTGAAACAAATACCAATCGTTAACACGGGTATGGATAAGGTATCGGTATGAAATGAGCATGGCCAGCGCCACACCGGCAAAAACGAGCACGAATTGCGCAATGCGTCTTCTGCCTGCGCGCTTGTCATGCGCCGACTCTTCATGGGTATCCTTATGGTTTTCCCCGGTGCTCATAATTTGGCCTTGCTCCGTCGTCGTGGGTGTATTTCGCGATACTGCATGCAGCAGGTTGTTGCCGCTAAGTATGCCACAAGCAATAATGGAACAACAAAACGCGCAACATCCATTCCAAAATTGACTTTTATCGCACGTTTTGGGTACACTCTCCCCCATGCAGCCAACCGTGCCGGAGTGGTGGAATTGGCAGACACGCATGGTTCAGGTCCATGTGCTCGCAAGAGCGTGAAGGTTCAAGTCCTTTCTCCGGCACCATTTCAGACTTCCTTATACGCCGCGGTGTCCCATTGGGCGCTTGCGGCGTTTTTTTTGGTTTCTTTCTGACAAACCGGTACTATATCAACCTGGGTGATAGTAACACCGTGCCATAAATGAACCGGGGATATGGTTTATGACGGAAAACAAGAACAACAAACACGCATTTGAAGCGCAGGACAAAAGTCTCCCTTTTTCCGGGCCGGAAGCGATTGACGCGGAGTGCCTGGAGTGTTTCGAGTACGAGTACGCCAACACGCCCCATGGCCGTGAAATGGAGATTGTTACCAAGACGGATGAGTTCACCTCGGTATGTCCTTTTTCCGGGCTGCCGGATTTTGCGCGTGTAATCATCACGTATGTTCCCGACCGGCATTGTCTCGAATTGCGGGCATTAAAATACTATCTGCTTTCCTACCGAAGCGTCGGCATCTGGTATGAGCACATGGTCAACCGCATGCTTGAGGACCTGGTTGCCGCATGTCGGCCAAGACGCATGACGGTGGAGATCCAGTGCAAGCCGCGTGGCGGACTCACAAGCAGCGTAACTGCACGTTACAACGTAGACGAAGACACAGCGCCCCCGGCTGCCAAAGAATAGATAAGTTGCGTCGGATGACGGCCGAATACACGGCATGCGCGCCCCTTTGAAAATATGATACACTTCATTGCAACGTAATGACAGCCCCCACATTTACGTCATAACCATTCCTTAATACTCGGGGTGACCTACATCATGAACGAGACAAAACTACTGGAACTGTTGAAACAGATTGGGTGTGGAACACTTTCGCCGGAAGATGGACTTAATAAGCTTCGCGGCCTGCCCTTTGATGACATGGACTTTGCGAAAGTGGATACGCACCGGTTGCTGCGCAAAGGATACCCGGAAACCATTTTCTGTGAAGGGAAAACGCCTGAACAAGTAGCGGCCATCGCGGCCAGGATGCGCGACCACAACCAAAATGTACTGGGCACCCGCTGTACGCCCGAAATGTTTGAAGCGGTGCAACAAGCATCTTCCGAGGCGGTTTACCATGA
>SKQZ01000242.1 GCA_007118765.1 Candidatus Hydrogenedentota bacterium | reverse complement strand
CTGAAATCAATGAACCCGCCGGGGCCAACATAATTGAGCGGCCCTTCGCCGCGTTTGGACACGTTCACGTTGCCCGCCCGATCAAACTCCAGCATGCCCAGAATACTGGCGTCAAGACGCTCATAGCATTTGTGGAATATCTCCGCGGAACTGATGATTTCTTCCGGGCAGACGCCCGCACCGAAGAAAACGCCCGGCGCCGGCAAACCGCCCATGACGCCGCTTTCGCTGAAAAATCGCACCGATTTCGACAGGCCGGATTCGTGTATTACGCGGCATACCTCTTCAGGCAGCCCGATGCCGACATTCACCAGCGCGCCTTTCTCCACGTTCTCCGAAAAGATGGTGGCGGCAAGACGGGCGAGCACGTTGTCCACAGGCCCGCGACGCGGCGTGATGCCCATGGTTTGGTTGATGAACTTGAGAAGCGCAATGCCTTCATCCACCGGCTTATCGCTGTTGATGGTGAACATGGGCCAGTAGCGCCGATGCTCAATGGCGGCAACTTGCTGCGTACGGGGATACGGCACAATGGCGTCTATGTCCTCGGCGGGCAGAAAAATCTCGTCATACCCTTCTTCCACCACATGCGCCACATTCGCGATTACATACCCGTTGTTGTTGCGCGCCGCCCGAGTGATCTCTTTGCTTTCCCCGATCATGGCGCAGTTCTTGATGTAGATGTTCCCTTTGCGGTCGGCGGCGGGCGCGTTGAAAACGGCCACATTGATGTCCGGCAACCGATACCGCAGCCGGTCGTTCTCCACCGTCACCCACTGGTCGGCGCCGACAACGGGCGTCCCCACGCCCACTCGCGGATCCATAAAGGTGCCCACGCCGGTATCGGTAAGAATGGACTTCTCGCCCCGGCCCTGAGCCTCGATAAGAAAGGCCATGATGCCTTGCGGCAGGCATTGCAATTCAAGCTTCCCTTCGGCGGCAAGCTTCAACTGCGCCTTGAAGGTTTCCATGTGGCCCGCGAACAGGCGCGTGCACAGTCCTTCCACGCCGAGCTCTTCCAGCGAGCCGGGAGCGCGTCCGCGCGCGCCCTGCCCGCCAATGACAATGGCCGTCAGATCGCGGGGGTGCCCGTCCTCTTCATACAGGCGGCGTATGGCGCGGTAAACAACGGAAGCCCATTGGTTGCCGCCAAGACCGGACACGGCCAATACCGCGCCGTCGGGAATCTTCCGCGCCGCCTCGCGGGCGCTCATGAATTTTGGGTTGTCCGACACGCCGGGAGCATGATCAATGTTCCAGTCGTTACGGGTTGCCAGCCAGCGGACAATGTGAAGAATAAGAACTGCCTTCGTGCGTAAATCCATCCCGAATCTCCTCGTGACCAGTGTTGTTGGGCATCGGTTTCTACCGTAACAATACTACGTGTGTAACGCAAAACGCAACGCCGCGCCACCGAACCATATCGCGGCCCATGCCGCGCAGCGGCGTCGACACATGCGCGGGAACCCGCACCAGGCCGCAACAAGACGGCGATTATTTCTTCAGACCTTCGTGCAAATCGCGTATTGCCACTTGGTTTTGCATTTGTACTTTGTCCACTTTCGCACGGGCTTTGCTCGCGGCGGAGGACGTGGGATCCGCGGAGATAGCCTGCTCCCAGGCGCGCAACGCCTCCCCGTGTTTGGAAAGCTTGTACAGGGTGTTGCCCAAATACACGTAGGCACGGGCGTAGGCGGGATCGTAGTCCGTGGCCAGCCGGAAGGTGTCCAACGCATCTTCAAAGTTCTTGGAGTTGTACTGGCGCACCCCGTCATTCACAAGGCGCATGGCGTCCCGCCGCTGGTTGCTCATGGGCGGCGCTTTGTAGTCATGCCAACTGTCCGAAATGCTGTCGCGAACAAGGCGCACCGATTGGCCAAACCCCTGTTTGCCAAGACAGAACCCCTTCACTATGCCGCCGATTTTTTGTGCACAGCGTGTGCCGTGTTTAACAATACTTCCTGCCATAACCCCTCATCGCATCCTCTTGTTCAAACTGCTGATCACATCCCGAAAACGGAGTTGTAGTATACTGTGTGCAACAATTCTATACCATGCGTCCCCTGAAGCGCAACGTCACATGCCCATCCGTTTGCTTTTGGGCGGCACCGCCCGTGATAATAGCCGGGATAGGTACCGCTGCAATGGCCGCGCCGGGCATGTCGGACACGGCACATCAGGGCACAATGCCGCAGAATATACACATAGCACACAATATAACTAGCATATAATATAACAACCGTCGTCAAGGTGTCAATGAACGATAGCAACAACAAACAACTGCCGGTTAACGCCGCCATGCGGGTGGCAGTGGTAGACCTGCTTTTCTGCTGGCCCCCCAACGGGGGCGCCGATGTGGACATATACAACGTTGCGGCCACGTTGCACGCGCGAGGCGTTGACGTGCGCATGTTTGTGTTGCAATTTGACGGCGTGCCGGGCCGTGGACAGGTGGCCGCCGACGCGGTTCCCTTCCCGCTTGAGGTGATCACGGTGCCGCAGGATACGCGGGACCCCGGGGCGATTGCCGATGCGGTGCGGGCGCAGGTGGACAAGTGGGCGCCCACCGCGGTTTTTCTGGCGCACGGATATGCGTTGAAGCCATGGATTGCGCTCGCCTTGTCCCACTATCCCTTGGTGGGCCGCTACTATGCCCATGAACTTTTGTGTGCCCGTAACGCCCTGCGCTTTCGGGATGATACCTCCTGCAGCACGGATTATTTGCGTAGGCCGGACCGGTGCAGGCGCTGCGCCATAGACTCCCTCGGCCCCGAAATACGATCCGGCTCGTGGCAGGCATGGACACAGGATTTCGTTATTGCCGGCGCGCACACCCCGCGCTATTACGACACCGCCCGACAGGCGCTCGATGCCATGACGCGCATCATTGTGTCCAATAACAGTTTGCGGCAGGAGATGGGCCAGTGGCGGGACAAGACGATGGTCATTCCGG
>SKQZ01000118.1 GCA_007118765.1 Candidatus Hydrogenedentota bacterium | reverse complement strand
TTGTTTTCGCCCATGGTCAGGCTGTCGGCCTGCACCCATAATTCAGGTTTGACGGGAACGCCTTCGCGTGCTTCACTCCGGTGCATGTACAGATCAATGCCGCTCATGGTGATGCCGTCCGCGGCATCCTCAACGGTGGGGGGCGTAGGCGGCATGTCAGGCTCAGGCTGGGGCGCGGGTCTTTCACAGCCAAAGGCCAATGCGAGCAATAGCATGACTATGGTGAACGCGAAAAGTTTCATGGAGATGTACCGGTGTTTCGTTCGTATATGACGCGCAATCCTTTTAATGACAATAGATTATCCACTACATCAATGCGCTTGCCCACTTTGGCAATTGTTTTGGCGAGGCCGCCGGTGGCGATTACTTTCGGGGTGCTCTTCATTTCAAGGGATATCCGGTCTACAAGGCCGTCAACCATATCCGCGTATCCGTAGGTAAGCCCTATCTGGATATTGGTGACCGTGTCGCGACCGATGACGCTTTTGGGCGCGGTGATGTTTACCTGCGGCAACTTGGCGCACCGCTCAAACAAGGCGTCGGCGGACAACTGCACGCCGGGCGCAATCACGCCGCCCTGCCATTCGGCCCGCTCGGTAACCACATCAAAGGTAGTGGCCGTGCCGAAGTCAATGATAATGAGCGGACCTTCATATTCTGAGAGCGCCCCCGCAGCATTTGCGATGCGGTCGGCGCCCACTTCCTTGGGGTTGTCGCATTGCAACACAATCCCGGTTTTCACGCCCGGTTCCACCATAAGCGGCTCCACCTCAAAGGCATGACGGGAAACATATTCCAGTGAAGCATTGAGCTGGGGCACCACACTTGATACACAGCACCCGGTAATGCTTTTGGGATCAACGCGAATGCTTTGCAGCAACATGGACAACAGGATAAACAGCTCGTCGCCCGTGCGATAGTTTGCCGAAATGACACGCCATTTTCCGACGAGGTCGCGGCCTTCATAGAGGCCGAGCACGGTGTGAGAGTTGCCGACATCAACAACCAGCAGCATGACAGTTCTCTTTCTGTTTTGTTCGTGGCCTATACGCCAAGGACAACTATATCACCAGACGTAACGCGCTGCATGCCCATGCGGGTGGACACCAGCAACGCGCCGTCATCGTCCACGGCGGCGACTTTTCCGCTTATGCCGCCGCGTCGGATGTGCTTTCCAATAATATCACAGGCAGCGACCCATTCGTCACGCACCGTATCGTGTTCACCGCGTCGTAACCGGTCCACCAGTGGGTCAAGGCATTCCAGAACCGTTTTTAACAAGCGCCCGCGGTCCCATTGATGCCCGGTCGCCATGGCCAGCGATCCGGCCCGGTGGCGAAGTGTTGTCGGGAAATCCTCGCGAATGTGATTAACATTGATCCCGATGCCGAGTGCCAGCCAGTTGCCGCGTTGTTCCGTCAATATGCCGCATACTTTGCGCTGTTCGGCATACAAATCATTGGGCCAACGGATGGAAAGCGGCAGGGTGTCCGCAACAGCATCTCGTACGCTCAATGCGGCGGCGAAACCTGCGCCCGGCAATGGCGCCGTGAGGCAAATACTGAACCACAACCCCACGTGGGGAATACTGTGCCACTGTTTTCCGTGGCGCCCGCGCCCGGCTGTTTGACACTCGGCCACGAAAACATGACCGTCGGCACATGCTTCCAAGGCGCGGATGTTGGTGGAGTCTGTTGTTGCGAGATACTGTATGTGACCGCCTACGTGATGGGTCTGCGGCGTTGGCAGTGGTAATAGATCGGTGGCGACAGTGTTAGACATTTTCAATAAGCATCGTCATGTCAATGGCCTGTGCGGAGTGGGTGAGAGAGCCCACGGACACGAACTGGACGCCGGCTTCCGCCATGGCGCGCACCCGTTCCAGTGTGGCGTTGCCGCTTGCCTCAATCACCACCTTGTGTCCGTTGCCGCGCAGGACGGCCTCGCGCATCGTGTCCGTATCCATGTTATCCAGCATGATTACATCAGCGCCCGCTTCCAGTGCCTCGTCAAATTCGTCAAGATTTGTTACTTCAATGCCAATGCGCATCAGATGGTGCGTGCCTTCGTCCGCCCGGCGAATTGCTTCACCCACACTGCCCACCATCATGATGTGGTTCTCTTTGATCAAGATGCCATTAAATAGGGTGTGCCGATGGTTGGAGCCGCCTCCATGAACTATGGCTCGTTTTTCCATCTGTCTCAATATGGGGGTTGTTTTTCGTGTGCCGCATATCTTACAGGGAAGCCCGTCAATAGCGGCCACGAACTGTGCTGTCAAGGAGGCTATTCCGGACAGCCGTTGCACAAAATTCATGGCCGTGCGTTCGGCGGTTAATACTGCCTGTGCCTTTCCCGTAAAGGAGGCGATAACGTCCTGTTGTTCAAAGCGCGCGCCATCTTCGAGCGCTTCCCAGTCTGTTATCTCGGCCTCCAGCAAGTCAAAGGCGGTGCGAAACACCTTTATGCCGCTTAAAACGCCCGAGCCCTTTGAAATCAGCCGTGCATGACACCGCAAGTCCGGCGGCACCGTGGTATTTGTCGTCAAATCTTCTTGGCCGACATCTTCAGCAAGCGCCTGTGCAACTATCTTTTCTATCGCTTTATACATAATCGAAAATCCCTTAATGAAACACGGCATACTACCATAAAGCAGGGATTCGACGCATGTTTTCTTCCTGTTGCAATGGCGGCGATGTGCAAGCGCCGTTAAGATCGAACCAACCTTCATGTACTGTGGTCAGGCAGGAGTGAGACGTGCCGGGGTGTTACCGTTGCGTCGAACCATGCAGGGCCGGGGATGCACGTGTCATACGGAAGCATAACGGGGGCGTTGCTTTTGAAACCGGTTCTTCCGTTCCGCGGATAGCGGTATTTTGATGGCGCAGCCTGTTCCGGGTATCGATGGAATCCGTGTTGTTGGCCAAGAAAATAATTGATTCTAATTGTGATAT
>SKQZ01000422.1 GCA_007118765.1 Candidatus Hydrogenedentota bacterium | reverse complement strand
TGTTGTGAACGCGTCGTTACACCGGCCCGGCCTGGGAATTGACACCACTTATGGAACCCTGGACTTGCAGGCAACGGTAACGCAGCAGGTGGGCTATTTGCTGGGGTTGTCTGCGACGCCGCTGAATAATTTGGACCCCACCATCACGCTGGAAGAAGGCTTGGGGCTTCCTGTAGAGCCGGCCGTGTTACAGATGACCGGGGCCGATGGCGAGCCGCGCATGATGGGCGCCACGCCGGTGATGTTTCCGGGCTATTTCTTCACGCAAATGCCCGATGGCGCCCTGCAACCCGGATGGCTGGAACTTGCGCCGGACGACATATCCGGCGTTTCGTGGCTGTATCCGCGTGAGGACGGGCTGGAGAACTTCTTCAGCATCCAGCACGAAGCGCGCACCCATGTGCGCAGTGTGACGGGCATACCGCCTGCGCCGATTTCCGGTGCGCACATTGTGGCATGGGGCGACGTGGGCGACGGCGTTGCCGGTCGCCGTGTGCCGTTGTTCAGCACCATGACCGGCATGTACAACCTCCACTCAAACATACAGATGAGCGGACGGTTCAATTTGATGGGGCTGTGGAAACAGATGGAAATACCGGGCAAGGCAGGCGAGTTTTTTGAGCCGTCTTATGTTATAACCATGAGCCCTCTGAGCGGGTTGGGGCTTGAACGCCAATCGCCGCCGGGCATGGGCGCGACAATGTTTGACAGCATTCAGGGAACCTTCCCGGCAAGCTTTACCCTCTATCCGCGTCCCGCGGGCTATTTTTCGACCAATTACCCGTCGGAAGTCTTTAACGAAGAAGGCAACATCTATGGCGTGGACAATAACCCTGCGGGAACGCCGCTGGTGTGGAGTTTCGAGCGAAACGCCCTTATCAGCGCCAACTCGGGCAAAACGTTGCCGCGCATGCTGCGGGGCAATGCTCCCATGTTTGGCTCTCCCGACAAGGTATGTCCGATGAACATTATTGAAAATGCAGACGGCGTTACCATACCCACCGGAATCGCCGGCCTCAATGACAACCTGCGCGGATTCCGCGACAATACATTGCTGGCGTCAGCGCCGGGCACGGCCATGGTGGATTTGTATTACCGAGTTGCGCCATTCATTTCGGCGCAGCTGTTAAGGCATGACGGGCTGTTGCGCGCCGCCACCGGCGGCATCGCCTTCCTGTTATGGGTTTGGGAGCATAGCGTAATGTTGTATGTGCTGGCCATGCTGCTCTTGACGGCGGTGTACGTGTCCGTTAAACGGCGTCGCATCCGTCTGGTCGGCAAAGTCGCCGCCCTTATCCTCGTGCTGGCGTGTGTCGCGGTTGCCGTAAATGCCGCGCAATTGCCCCTCACCACCGAAGCATTGGTAGCCGAATCCGGGTACATTGTTTCGGGCGAGGTGGTGTCCGCCGAAGGATTTCAAGCGCGGGACGGACGCATCTACACCGATGTCGTTTTTGAGGTGACGGATGTGGCCAAAGGCGACCTCAATCGCGGCATGCAATTGAATTTCACGGTTATCGGCGGTACATACGGCACACTCGCCTTGCGGGCAACCGGTATCCCCGGTTTTGTAGAAGGGGAACACGCCGTATTGCATTTGGTGGATGTGCCCGATTATGGGCTGGTCCCTTATGGCGGTGTGTACAGCAAGGTTCCCATTTATGTTGATCCCGAAACCGGCGAAGAAGAAGTTGTTGTCGAAAACGGAGATGAGGAAGCGCCTGCGGACGATACGCCTGCCGAAGAGGAAAATGGCGACGACGTCGAAGACAACGGCGATGACGATGGTGACGAAGCGACTGACGAGGATGCCGATGATGACGGGGATGACGACGTGGCCGATGACGACAACGGCGACGATGACGCTGAGGACACGGTCGAAGAAAAGCGCGGACGGACGATTCGTACCGGGCGCATGCCTGTCCGCGACTATATGCGGTATCTGCGCGCCATAGCAAACAGCCAACGATAATGCGGGCTACTCCGTCGCGTCTTTAGCACGGACAAATACCGCAAGATTGTTCCCGTTTCGCCGCTCAATGCCGGGCGGGCCCAGTGTTACATCCACAGGCAGTGTTGTGGGCATGGGCACATTAACGACTTCCGGATCGGGATTCGCAAACACCAGGGTGGTTGATCCGCCGCCGTCCAGCGCCAAGGCGTCTGTTGCGTCATACGCTTGAAACAGTGTCGCCATCTCATGAAAAGTCATGCCCACGCTGTGTGTCGGTTGCCGCCCATCCACCACAAGCAACAGCAACTGATTGTCTGCGGTGAGGCCCACGCCCGTGCGGGGATGTCTGTCGCCCCCTTCCTTCACGAGAATGTCCCCGTCGCGTATAAGCATGGGTCGTCCGCTCACGGCGTTGTAGAGGGTTGTGGTCGGCGTAGTTGCCGTGCCGCCCGCGCCATTTTCCGGACGCTCCACAAAGACTGCGGTATTCTCTTTGGTGATGTTCAGGGCAAAGCGCATGCCGCCGTTATCCCACGGCGAGACCACCGTACCTTGTGAAACCGCCAGCCCCAGCAGTTCCGTATGGTTTTCATTGTCCAGAATGAAGTAGTTGGCGTTGATGCCGATTTGCGCGCCGACGCGCTTTACAAAATCATACGTGGTTTCGCACCAGGTGTCCCGAGGCGCATCCGGCCCGTTTGGTTCCGTGGTCTTGAAGCGAATGCCGGGGGTATCCAGCGCTATTGCGACAATATGGGCCACCTGCGGCTCCGTACCTTCCCGTTCCCAACGCACATGGCGCACGCCTTCAAAAGGATGCGCTACTGCTTCGTTGGCATCCGGCGCGGCAACCGCCACTGACGCCGCCGTGGCAACGACGGCCGTCGCCAGAAGCGCCACAATAACGCTTATGAAAGAACGGCATGCCGTTCGGTACATGGACTGCATGATACGGGTTCCTTTGGCGCACACGAAACATCGCACCTGTCAACTATCTGGGAGTATACCGCAC
>SKQZ01000274.1 GCA_007118765.1 Candidatus Hydrogenedentota bacterium | reverse complement strand
CAAGATCGAGGTCGCGCGGCGGCGCACAGATATTGTCGTCGCACGCCTGATACCGCAATGTGCCCTGCAGATCGTAGTCGCCGGGCACAACCGATTCATCCACCGCCACAATAAACCCGATGACAAACTCCTCCTCAAACACCGCCAGCGGTTGGTCTGGCGAAAAGGAAAAGGTATACAACTTGTGTTCGGGATAGGCAACGCTTTCGAGCGTGAACCCCGTCGCTTCCCCAATTTGAAATACCGTCGGAATCAGATAATCTTCCAACGGCTCATGGGCGTTCACATGCCATCCCTCGCTCAGCCGAAATCGCGCCGCACCGCGAAACGTTTCGCCGGGATGAACCGCATCTGTTTCAAGCACAACCCCGTGCGTAACCTCCGGGCCGGCAACGCCGAAGCCCCCCTGCGCATGCGCCATGCCGCTCATGGCGCTCACAACAAGCAATAACATCCATGCGCCGCACAACGGATGCAGGCCGGTGCGGCGCACGCTTTTCCGACCCTGTTGCCCGACGTGTACGGCATGGTGACAATTCAAAAAATACGCCCTGTCTTTCATGCGAAAATCCTTTGTCTTTCTTTCCTGCACAGTCGCCGATCTGCAAGGGCATTTATGAATGCCGCATGCGCCCACTGTCAGAACAGTTTTGCGGCAAAGGGCTATTCCCTGCGGGGCGACACGGTTCGTGGTATACTACTGCGCATACACCGGCATATACAAACAACGAAGAAGGAGCGGCCGCCCATGACAGATGAACGATATCGCCAGGGCCCGCGGGTACGCGTGGCCGCGGTCATTGTGCGCGACGACACCCTGTTGCTTGCGGAGCATGTCAAAGACGGCAACACCTATTACCTCCTGCCCGGCGGCGGCGTGAACCGCGGCGAAACCCTGCACGACGCTTTGACACGTGAACTATGGGAAGAAACGCGCCTGACCATTCAGCCGGGCCGCCTCCTGTTTGTATGCGAAAGCATCGCGCCCGACCATGGGCGCCATATTATCCAGCTGGCTTTCGCCGCCGACATCCCGGCAACGGCACAGCCTGGCCAAGGCGACGATCCCCGCGTGGTGGCCGCCCGTTTTTTTCCACGTGGAACATTGTCAACATTGCCCATGTTTCCGCCCATACAACACACCCTTGTGGCGGGATTGCGCGGCGGCTTCCCCGAGCGCACCCAATGCCTCGGCAACTGCTGGATACCCTAACCCGGATATTTCACAAGATTTCTGTTGCACCTGCGAATCTAACACCATATCAGGCACTTTGCTTGCCCGCCGACTTCGACGTGTACTAACACGCTGTCAGCCTGCGGCCTGCGCAAAGCACCTGCTCTGGCGCAATCTTCACAGGCTCACGACGAAACCTGATGAAATATCCGGGCAAAAAACAACTATGCTTGAAAATTAGCGGGTATAGGCGTCTTTTTTGCGATTGCAGAAAGCCGACGCCATGGATGAATTGGTGCGAAGGAAACAGCACGGCATAACGGACGGCGCAGACACAGCGACGTGGACGGCCACCGCGATAATTTTTACTTACGCCGCAGTACATGGTATGATAACGATGCGGGCTGCCTGTTTACATTGAAAACACGCGCACCCGAATGACCACTGTATACATGGATCGGTAACGATAAGCAAACCATCAGAAGGAGATCGTCATGACTGTCAAGCGGATATGTATTGTAAGCCTGTGTATTGTGGCCCTGGCACTTGCCGGAACAGCGAACGCAGCGGAGGTGGCGGGAGACGGCGCACCCAATGCGGAAGCCCTCGGCTGGCGGCTGGGATGCCAACTCTGGAGTTTCAACCGCTTCACCTTTATGGAGGCCATAGACAAAGTGGCGTCCCTGGGACTGAAGTACGCCGAAGCGTTTCCGGGACAACGGCTCAGCCCCGACCTGCCCGAGGACGTGCGTTTTGATCATAACATGAGCGACGAACACCGGGCGCTTGCGGAAGCACATCTGGCGGAACGCGGCGTGACTATTGTGGCGTACGGCGTAGTGGGACTTACGAGCAACGAAGAAGAAGCACGCAAGGTGTTTGACTTCGCCAAAGAAATGGGCATAGAAATTGTGGCATCCGAACCGCCCCGCCCCGCGCTTGACCTGCTCGAGCATCTCGCCGAAGAATATGACATCAAATTGGCCATTCACAATCATCCCAAACCGTCTTTGTATTGGGACCACAACCGGGTGCTTGAAGCAACCGAAGGACGAAGCAGCCTGGTGGGCGCCTGTGCCGACACGGGACATTGGATGCGTTCCGACATTGACCCGCTGCAGGCCGTCAAAGACTTGGAAGGACGCATCATTTCCTTTCACTTCAAAGACCTTCCCGAAATGGGCGAGCGGTCGGCCCATGATGTTATCTGGGGCGCCGGCGTAGCCGATATTGAAGACATTCTCCGGGAAGTGCTGCGGCAAGACATTGAAAACCCCTTGTTCTCCATTGAATACGAGCACAACTGGGACAACAACGTGCCCGACATTGCCGAGTGTGTTGCATACTTCGATTCCATTGCCGCAAAACTGCTCGAAGAGTAACGTCCGCATGTGCGCCCCACGCCCGAACCCGTTTGCATACGGCCGGGCGTAAAATGGGCAACCTCTATGCAAGCAGATACGTGATCATTCGCACTTCTTTCGCGACGCCGTGAAAATGGCGTCGCGTTTTTTTTGCGTTAACCCGGATATTTCATCAGGTTTCGTCGTGAGCCTGTGAAGATTGTGCCAGAGCAGGTGTTTTGCGCAGGCCGCCGACTGACAGCGTGTTAGTACACGTCGAAGTCGGTGGGCAAGCAAAGCGCCTGATATGGTGTAAAATTCGCAGGCGCAACCCCGCCACGGCGGGGTGAAATATGCCAGGGCAATCGCATCTAAAAACACATTCTGATCTGTTTTGAGGATTGGCCGAGAGGGTTATTTTGTCTTTTTTGAGGCGGGAAATCGTTTTTTATGGTTTTTGCGT
>SKQZ01000162.1 GCA_007118765.1 Candidatus Hydrogenedentota bacterium | reverse complement strand
TGGCCCGTGCCGTGCTTGAAGGGGTGGCCTTTGGCATGCGTGACAGTTTGGACATTATGCGCGAAATGGGGGTGCCACTCGACGTTTCCCGTGCTTCGGGCGGGGGTGCTCGCAGTGCCCTCTGGCGGCAGATTCTGGCTGATACCGGACGTATTCCCATCGCCCGGATTAACGTGGATGAAGGCCCGGCTTATGGCGCGGCAATTCTGGCCGGAGTGGGGGCGGGGTGCTACGGCACGGTTGAAGAGGCCTGTGACCGCATCATCGCCGAGACCGACCGGCTGCAGCCGGACCCGGCCACGGCAGACTGTTATGACGCCTGGCTCCATGAATACCGCGCGGCTTATACGGCCCTGCGCCCGACTTTCACGCGCATCGCCGATCTGCTGGGATAGTGTACCGCAACCCAACCCGGCTCGGACCTAACAAAAGCAGTCTCGCCGCGATTCCGTGATATGCAACTACAATGGCTGGCCGTCTTGGCATCAGATATCACGCCGAGCCAGACACACCCAGCCAAATTCTTGCCGCACGTTCTGACCCGGATATTTCATCGGGGTTCGTCTTGCGTCTGCGAAGGTTGGGTGCGGGGGCAGCAGCCTTCGCAAGTCGGCGGCTGACAGCGTGTAACGACACGTCCCTGCCGACAAACAAGCAAAATGCGGGGAGGACGTACGATGCCGCAAGGGCATCAGAAAGCCTGTGAAAATTACTGGCCCATTGGCGTCAATCCCATAACGTATTTTTACACGCCACGGCCGCGCCTTCGCGTTTATAAACACGCATCCACGCCCTTTTGGGAGCCTCCGTCGGCAATCGTAGCCCATCCTTTTGTTCTGCTCATAGCGTCTGATAATATATATTATGTTTCATAAGCAGCCTGCCATATTAGGGGAACACCTGGCGGGTGTGTGCCTTCGTTGCATTTCTAAACACGATGTATTTTAGAACATGCAACCGTGTTGCACTGTAATTTTAATAGAATCCATTCAGTATGGTTCTTTTGATGCAAATATCCACCTAACAGAATAAATGAAGACTTATTAAGGATATGCCTGTAAAATAGTTCTGTTCGACCTTCATACTACCTGTGAAGATGCTGCCTGCACACAGATTTTCAGGTAGTTTCACCATGCGTTGCATGCTGCAACAATTGCGCTTGAAGGATCATTTTTACCAAATAGAAACGGAGGGTGTCCCCTAGTCCCCCACCGCCATCAATACTGTCCCATTTACGAACATCTTGTATTTATGTTTTGCATATGTTCTACAACAGAACACACTCCTGCTCTGGTTCGCCAGGGCCAGCAACTGCCTCAAAAGCCATCTTGGGCAATGCCCGACCGACGGACACCGGAAATCTCCCAAAAAAGGCGCACCGCATTTCTCGCAGGGACGCCTCGGGATTCCTCGCCACGAGAAGATCGCGTGTGGTAATTTGATGGCCTGGTGGCGCATACTGTGTTATTGGAGGGTGCGGCGGACGACAGGGTATCTGGGACGCTCATTGGAGGGTATTTTGCCTCAAGTACGCTACGGCGTCCGACCCTGCCCGAAGGGATCTACTTGTTCTTGCCCCAGCGTACTTTTTGGGCTTGTGCGCTCAACCAACGTGTCTGGTAATCCAAGATAGTCATCCACTGCCGGGGCGTGTACCCGGCCACACGTCCGCCCAGTTGGGGGGTCTGGTAGGAAACCGTGGTGATGTGCTTCACGCCCACGGCATAGTATAAGGCGACCCGTTCGGCATAAGACAAGCTACGGTACTTCTCGTAGTTCTCCAGGAGCGTACCGGTTCGATAGGCCATTTTCTCTGTTTTGGTGGTGGTGCGAATACACAGATTTGAGACGGCATAGGCAATATCTTCCAAGTAGCATCCATCTCCGGCGAACTCCATGTCTATAATGCCGTTGAGCTCTTCGCCCACAAACAACAGGTTCCCGCTGTGCCAATCGCCATGGATAATGCCCGTCTCAAAAGCGTACCGTTTGCCGATGTCCAACACATCATTGGCTTCTTCCATGAACTTCTGGATATTGTCGTGATGGACATGCAGTCGCTCGTCTTCCCGCTGTTTCAAGGCGAGTTCATAGAACGCTTCGAAGGTCTCCCGGGGCACTTCGCTGAAACGCCACCGGCGGGCATCGCGCAACGGCGCCGGCAACCCCTGACAGACCTGATGAAATCTTCCCAGCATCTCCCCTGATGTGGTGAGTGTTTTGGCCGTCATGGGCATTTGGCCGCCCTCAATAAACTCCTGGAGTTCCAAGGCCCAATCATCAATGGACACAAAGGTGTGTCCGTCGCGTGTCTGCCGAATGCCCGCCACCGGCAATTCGTTGTTTTTGAGATGGGTTGACAGGTTGTGCTGGAAATAAAGCGAATCCATGGTTGCCGGATCGTTCTTGTAGGTTTTCGCCAAAAACTTACCTGCATCCGACGCCACCAACATTTTCCGATGACGTCGTTGATGGACGCCCTCCATCTGCTCGGGCGTCTGCACCGTGCCCAAGTCATATTGTTCGCGGATAATTTCCCCGATTATGTCCATGCCACTGAGTTTCGCGGTCACAACCCTACCGTCTTTCCATGCTGCTCTTTTCTGTGCAACACACGCAATGTCCGATACATCAAATCACTGTTATGTTGCCATTAACTACGCTGCTGGGCCGTTATTTTTGTCAACGCGCACATGGCGCCGGACGCGATGGAGCATTTCCAAAAACAACCGACCCGCATTATGATACACGTTCTGCCTTGACGGCGCCAAACAGGGCGCCGGACAAACTCTTATTCTTTGGGCGCCTTCTCATGCTTTTCCGGTGTTGCCACACTGTGCAGATACCACAGCTTGGCGTATTTTGTAAAGACCGAGAATGCAGACAAGCCGCATAATACCGCTCCATGGTACCCATCAAGAAACCCCCGGCTTATCACGTACATTTTGAGAAAGCGATGCACGGGACGCAGCAAGATATCATGCAGTC
>SKQZ01000297.1 GCA_007118765.1 Candidatus Hydrogenedentota bacterium | reverse complement strand
GTTGCGCCTGCGAATCTTACACCATATCAGGCACTTTGCTTGCCCGCCGACTTCGACGTGTAATAACACGCTGTCAGCCGGCGGCCTGCGCAAAACACCTGCTCTGGCGCAATCTTCAAAGGCTCACGACGAAACCTGATGAAATATCCGGGTTAGAACAGGGTTTTAAGCAAGTTGAGATCCAGTTCGGGGTACACCGGGAATTGTTCCAGTAACGTTTGTACCCGTTGTTGTGCTTCGTCGCGGGCGCTTTCTTCCAGATCATATTTGCGTTTGCTGGGTTTGCCGGCATTTTGTCCGGAAGTCAACACCGCCGGTTTTGCGTTGTCGAGAACAAGGCGGATGATGGCTGCGATTTCCGCCATTTCCACCTCGGTCATGCCAAGGGTGGTGGCTGCCGCCGTGCCCACACGCAAACCACTGGTAATCAGCGGGCCATTGGGATCATACGGCAACGAATTAAAGTTTAACGTAATGCCGCATTCACGCAATGCGCTGGCGGCCTGTGTGCCCGTCAGCCCGCAGCTTTCGGTTGTGTTGATAAGCAGCAGATGGTTGTCCGTGCCGTCCGTAGCCAGTGTAAACCCGAGGTCCATCAGCGCGTAGGCCAAGGCTGCGCAGTTATTGATAACCCGATGCACATAATCCTTGAAGTCGGGTTGGTTGGCTTCTCGGAAGGCCACTGCTTTTGCCGCCAGGACATGGGGCAGCGGCCCGCCAATCACCAGCGGACAGCCCTTGTCCACATAGTCGGCAAACTCTTTCTTGCAGAGCACAAACCCGCCGCGTGGCCCGCGCAATGTCTTGTGTGTGGTGGACGTAACGATGTGCGCAAAAGGCACCGGATTGTTTTCGCCCCGGAAGGCGCCGCCGGCCACCAGCCCGGCGAAATGGGCCATGTCCACCATGAATATGGCGTTTACCTTGTCGGCAATCTCGCGCATACGCTGGAAATTGATGTGACGCGGATAGGCGCTGTAGCCCGCCAACAGGATAAATGGCTTGATTTCAAGGGCCATGGCTTCGATCTCGTCATAGTCCAACAGCCCGGTGTCGCGGTTCACGGCGTAACTGTAGGCGTCAAACATTTTTGCCGATAGATTGCGGCGGTAGCCGTGGGTAAGGTGGCCGCCCGAATAGTAGTCCATGCCCAGCAGGCGCTGGTTATTGAGGGCGTCCCGTATCCGGTTCCATCCTGTCTGCGTAAGTTTCGCCGGATTCTTGGTATCCATTTTTTCCAGTCCGGGAACCTCCACCCGTGCTGTAAGCGCCGCCCAGTAGGCTATCATGTTCGCATCCGCGCCGCTGTGCGGCTGCACATAGGCATGCTCGGCGCCAAACAGTTGACATGCCTCGTCACGCGCCACTGCTTCGACCACGTCCACATTGTCACAACCCTCATAAAAGCGTTGGTTGGGCACGCCCTCGGCGTATTTGTCGGTTAACAGATTGCCCATGGCCAGCTGCGTTGCCAGAGAACAATAGTTCTCACTGGCGATCAGCTTGAGGTAGCGCCGCTGATCCTCCAATTCCTGCACAATGCCATGAGCCACTTCCGGTGCGGAATTTGCCACCACGGTCAGGTTTGCCAAATACGCCAGAAAAGCGGGGTTAATGTCTTCCGGGCTGGTTTTGCCGAGATAGATTTGTAATGGGTTGGTGGACACGACTATTCTCCCTGTGGTCATGAACTATTGCTGAAAGCATGTAACAAACAAAGGGCACAGGCAGATATGGTAGCCCGAACGGTGCAAACGTATCAAACTGATGGAGACGATCGATCCGGCAAATGGGCGGGAGATCATCATGATTCAGGCGTCGGAAGGACGCCGCTGCCGAAATCGCCCAGTTGAAACGCGGCTATGGTCAGGAGCGCAGTGGCGGCCACTTCGCTGCGATAGGCGTAGGCGCCCAACGATACTGGTTGTGCGCCGGCGTTTAACGCCAGCGCTTGTTCCCGCGCCGAAAAGTCGCCCTCCGGGCCGACAAGCAATGCCAGGCGGTCTGTCACCGGGACGGGGGGCGATGGCGCGGTACAAGCCTGCGTCAACAATCCGATGACACTGGGGCCTTGGTATTGCGACAAAAACGAATCGAGCGACGGCGCCGCATACACCGTGGGCAGGTACGGACGGCCACATTGTTTACACGCTTCGAGGGCCACCTTGCGCCAGCGGGCGGTCTCCTTAATGGGCCGCTGCGAATGGTCTCCGTGCCAAAAACAGATATGCCACGCCCCCAATTCCGTGGCGCGCCGGATTATTTCCTCGTGCGGTTTGTCACGATGCAGCCCGCCCACCGCCAGCGTCATACGAACACGGGGCGGCGCATGCCGCGTTGTCTGTTTCGCGCAAATGCGTACCGTGTCCCTGGCTATCGCCTCGCATTCTCCGACAACTTCCAAGCCCTTCCCGTCAAACACACACACCGCATCGCCCGGCCGCACACGGGTCACCCGCACCGCATGATGCGCCTCCTCGCCCGTCAACACAACATGCGCCGCGTCCGCCGCAAGATCTTCAACAATAAACCGATGTAGATGAGACATGATCCGAATGCTCTCTATGGCTTCTGGGTCGACAGACAGGCCGACCTTATGCTGTTACTATTTGTCGTTTTATCTTTCCTACAAGCCGCTACGTGCCTCTGATCTCAACGCTCTGACCAAACAGTTCACCTTTTCTGTTCTTTGCATAATCTTGGTTCGGAAACTGAAACAGTTTTTTTTCGAACAACAAACGGTAAAGATTGTCTTAAGTGGTGGTACTAATTGTTGGGTGAACCTTGCTCATATGGTATCAGTGGCGTGATCATAAGCATTATAACAAGAACCGGTCGCTATTTTGGTTTCATACACCAGTGGGCGGCCCATATTTGATGCGGTTCACCCCGAAATTAAGACCACTGGCTTAAGTGGAGTCTGTGCCGCTATAATGCCGAAAAAGAAAGGGCACAGATGGGTAAGAAGCGCAGGCAGTTAACAGAATCATTCAAGGCC
>SKQZ01000453.1 GCA_007118765.1 Candidatus Hydrogenedentota bacterium | reverse complement strand
TATGGCGCTCCCGGAGGAGCACGAACCGTGACATCGGTCGCAGCCATAATTCTGGTGATGATTGTCTTGTACGTGGCGGCGTTGCCGACCCTGTTCCGGCTGGGTGCGGGTTGGTCTGATCCTGCCAAAATCATTGCAACACTGGTTGTGATGGCGCCGCTGGCCTTTGTGATGGGCGCACCATTCCCCACGGGGTTACAACTTATTACGGATGCCGACAAACGGCTGTTGCCTTGGGCATGGGGCATCAATGGGTGTTTCTCGGTCATTGGCGCCGCCGGCGCGACGTTCGTCGCCATACACGGCGGGTTCGCGATTCTGGTGCTTGCCGCCGCCGCCCTGTACCTCGGCTGTGCCGCCTGTCTGTTCATGCTCCGGCGCGCAATAACCGGCCACGCATCTAACGCACTATGAGCGCTTCCCGTTCAGGTCCGACAGAGACGTACCGGATGGGACGCCCAATGGCCTGTTCCACCGCAAGTACATAGTCCTGGGCGGTTTGGGGCAGTCTGTCAAAATGACGCACGCCGCTAATGTCTTCATCCCAACCGGGCATTTCGACATATTCCGGCGTGGCCTCTTCAAGCACGGCATTCAACGGGAATTGCTCATAGACCTTCCCGTCCCAGTGATAGCGCGTACAAATCTTGAGGGTGCGACGTCCGCTGAGGCTGTCCAGTTTGGTAAGCGCCACCGCAGTCGTCCCCTGCGCCCACGCGCCATAGCGCGTGGCGACGGCATCAAAATGTCCAATAGTGCGGGGGCGTCCGGTAGCGGCACCGTATTCTTTTGCCGACTCGCGTAGCGCGTCGCCTTCTTCCTGGTCCATTTCGGTCACAAACGGTCCTTCGCCCACACAGGTTGAAAACGCCTTTACCACGGCAATGACGTTATCAATCTTGTGCCCGAATAATCCGCCGCCAATGGAGGCATAGGACGCCAGGGTGCAGGACGACGTGGTGAAGGGATAAATGCCGAAGTTAAGGTCGCGCAATGTGCCGAGCTGTGCTTCAAACAAAATGTTCTGACCCTGTGCCGCGCCCTCTTCCAACAGCATTGAGGTATCGGTAATATACGGGCGGATGCGGTCTCCGAAGCGCTGTGCCCATGCAACCGTGTCATTTACGGAAAACACGTCTCTGTTATCACCATAAAATGCCTGAAGCCGCTCCAACTTCCAGGACGCAATTTGCTTTAGCCGCTCGTCAAAACGCTTGGGATATAGCAACTCACCCACCTGAATGGCTTTCTTGACGGTACGGTCACCGTAGGCGGGCGCGATGCCACGCCGCGTCGAACCATAAGCGTTCTTGCCCAGGCGGTCTTCTTCAAGCGCATCCTCAAGCCGGTGAAAGGGGAAACAAATCGTTGCCCGGTCTGAAATGCGCATGTTGGGGGTAATGCCGCTATTTTCCAGCTCATCCAATTCCGCGACCAGACCTTCAAGGTCTATGACCATCCCCGGCCCCAAAATGTTGGTTACACTCGGGTAAAAGACACCTGACGGCAACAGGTGCAGTTTGAACTCACCGAACTCATTGACGACCGTATGTCCGGCGTTGTTGCCGCCCTGATACCGCACCACAAAAGCGGCGTCCCGGGCGAGATAATCCACCATGCGCCCTTTGCCTTCGTCACCCCAGTTTGCGCCAACCACCACATCTATACTCATAATCATCGCTCCTGTTTAATACCAAGTCCGTATGAGGTCACCCGTTGAGTGCGCTGCCATAAACACGCCTCAAACAAAAATGGCGAACCGCCGACACGCGGTCCGCCATGAAAGCATCCAGTCGAAATAATAACAATCGTTAACGCGAATAGAACCCAATGATACTGAGTGTATCAAATTCGGCCGGGATAGTCGCCGCATTGGGCGTCGCAATCATCTTCCCTTCAAAGGACTTCGCTTCACGTTCCAGATACTCAGGCAGTTCGAGAGGCGGGTTTTCTACGCCATTGACAATTATCGGGATCTTGCGACTGCGCTCGCGTATCGAAATTGTCATGCCCGGTTTTACCTGGAAAGAGGGGATGTTCACTTTCTTTCCATCCACCATAATGTGGCAGTGATTGACCATCTGCCGCGCCGAAAAAATCGTGGGCGCAAACCCCAGCCGCCAGACGATCGTGTCCAGGCGTGATTCGAGCAGCATGAGCAGGTTCGTGCCTGTGTTGCCGCCCAAGTTGCGGGCCTTGTCAAAAATGCGGCGCAGCTGGCGTTCCATAATGCCGCCATAGTACATGCGCAGTTTCTGTTTCTCAAGCAGCTGGATACCGTACACCGACAGTTTGCGGCGCATGTTCTTCCCATGCTGCCCCGGGGGATACGGACGTTTTTCCGCAGGGCTGTTGGGCCGCCCCCAGATGCATTTTCCCACACGACGACTCAACTTATGTTTGGGTCCCGTATACTTTGCCATAGTCTTCTCTGTTTCCTTTTATCGGCAGTGTCTCATGCTTCGGGTTCCGGGTATGTTGATGATGGCCTTGTCAGACTGTGTAACGGTTATCGCATAAACATACTGCGCCCGCTACTCACAAGGGGAGATGATCATATCCAAGAACCGCTGATTATGTCAAATTTAGCCTGACAACCAAGCCGTTTCACGCGCTATTGACAGTCTAAAAAAGAAAATGGCGTACCCGAGAGGAATCGAACCCCTAACCTTCTGGTCCGTAGCCAGACGCTCTATCCAATTGAGCTACGGGTACGCATACACATCTCACGCGGCGCACACTATAGCAAAAAGATGTGTGCCAGTGCAAATTTCTGAGCAACACATCACTGCGGGACAGCCCCATCGCACGACGCCGACCACGTCAAAAACACCGTCCCGTATGCTATATCTCACAGTGATTGACTCACAGGGTGCGCGGTATTTCATGTTTCTTCATTCTATATTGCAAGGTCTTATAGGTAAGCCCAAGCAATTCCGCGGCATCCTTAACCCGCCCTCCCGTGCGTTCAAGGGCCTGACGTATCAATTCTTGCTCAAG
>SKQZ01000373.1 GCA_007118765.1 Candidatus Hydrogenedentota bacterium | reverse complement strand
CGGACTTGCTCGACTTCGCCAAACGCTCATGGGAGATACACGCCGATGACGCCGTACCGTGGATGCCCTATTTGCCTGCGGGTTGGTCGCCCCGGCCGTGGCCGGATCCGCGCGCGTATTTTGCATTGCCGGATCGGGATCAATGGCACAACGCCCTTGAGGAACTGCGCGATGCCCTGCGCAACCATTCACGCCTTGGACTGCCCGATCACCCTGCCTTTACCATCTACGCATGGAATGAATATGGCGAGGGTGGTTTCATCGCGCCCACGAAAGGCGACGGTTATGAGAGACTCGAAGCCATTCGTGATGTGTTCGGGCTGAGACAAGAGGAATAACGGTACCGCGCATAGAACAACCCAAACAATGGCAATGAAGACGGTCTTATTCGCAAACGACCTGCATGGCAATGGCGGCCCACTGTTCGAGTCGTGAGGGTTCGTAACGGATGGTGCTGATATCTTTCAGGATTAGCTCAAGGGGACAGCCGTATTTTTTGCATACTTTCTTCGTTGTCATCAAGTGGTTGCGCACCAACGCTTCGTCAAAGGTATCAAAGGCCAAATGCGCGGGATTCGGTTTGCGCGAAAACACGTACTCCTTGCCAATCGCTTCAGCGCCTGCCTCTTCGTTGACCCAAGGGCTCATGGAAACCTTCCGCACGTTGGGAATCAGGCGCACTTCGCTCATCTTCCCGTCCAGCGGATCACAACACCCGTAATAAACCAGTCCGAAGCGGTCGCAAATCTGACTGGCATAGTCCACCTCATACTCTTTGAACATCTGCGGTGATACGGCCGAAAACATTTGGGCCAGCCCAAACATCCAAAGGTCCTTGGTGCGCGGGCGGGTCGGATCATAGCCGGTGGCGGGCAGTTCATCCGTATATGCGCCCGTGCAATGGATCAACGGTTGTGGTTCACACAACAAGCCCTGCTCCTCCAACTGATCAAGCATGGCCATATATCCGGCAGCGACACGCCCCACAAGTTGGTGCATAAACGCAGGCTTCTCAATAAGCGCGAACAAGGCGTTTTCCACTCCCATCCATGTGCTGATGGGATCCCATAGGGACAAATAGGGATCAACCCCGTGCAGCCGCGGCGCCAGGATCTCGCCGAATATGGCCTGCGCCTCTTCCATTCGTCGGTCTGTTTCACTCTTGTCCTCTTCGATACGAGGCGTCATAATCTTTTCGAGGTCCGCCTCTGTCGAAAACTGGTTATGGAACTTGTGGCCCACCACACTGTTGGTGGGGTCCAGCGCGGCAGTCTCCTCTTGTACCTCCACACCAAACCCCGTATTATGCACTGCGCGGGGAATGTAGATGAACGGTTCCACGACCATGTCCACTGGAAACCGATGCCACTGGTACAGTTGTCGGCGCAATCGTGTTTCGTATGCTCGGCACATTGCATCTTCACACTGCAATACAAGCGCTTCATCGTTACCCATTTCATTCCAGCAAATCTGGTCAATCATCACCATGGGACGAACCGGCTCGCATCTGTTTAGTTTGCGCCAAAGCCGTCTTTTTTCTTCCTGAACAGGCAACGCTGCTATCTCCGCAGTGCGTTGTGCCAATTCACGCAGCACGGAACGATCGTTCTTGGAGGGCATAGGGTAGTTCTTTCCTTGTGGTAACAACGCCGTATTTTACTATCACGACCGCTACAGACTATAATATGGGCACCTCCGAAAGCCAATCATTCCACACCCGCGCATCTACTGCGTGTTCAAAGAGATAGATGACGTCGCTTTGGACGGTATCCACGAACGCTTCCTTTTACCGTTTTAACCATATTATGACAAGGCAGACATACACATGGCAGTTTCCCTTTCCGCCAATGCACCCATTACATCACTGACGCGTGGTCCCATTCGAATCGTTACAGGCACCTCGTTGTTTGACGGTCATGACGCCGCCATCAATATCATGCGCCGCGTATTGCTTGACGCAGGCGCCGAGATTATTCATCTCGGACATAATCACAGCGCGTTGGACTTGACACGCGCGGCGGTACAGGAGGATGCCGATGCCATCGCAATAAGTTCCTATCAGGGCGGGCATAATGACTATTTCCCGTATGTACTTCAGCTGCTGCGTGAAGCGGGCGCCGGTCATGTGCAGGTGTTTGGCGGGGGTGGTGGCGTCATTGTGCCCCGCGAAATTCGCGAACTTGAGGCGCAGGGCGTAACAAAGATTTATTCGCCGGAAGATGGGCGTCGCTTGGGGCTTCGGGGCATGATTGATGACCTTCTTGAACGCATCAACGCGGCACGTCAACCGCTTGATGTCACGCTCGCCGACGCCATCAATACCCCCCGTGAATTGGCGCGATGCCTGTCCGTTGTCGAGGCCGCCGCAGAGCAAACGCCGGAATTGACAAGTCAACTCCTCTCACGCATAACAACGGCTGACCCCTCCTCCCCTGCTCCTCCTGTGATTGGTGTTACCGGGACCGGAGGCGCCGGAAAATCATCCTTGGTGGATGAGTTGGTGTTGCGACTGATACATGACTTTCCTGAAAAGCGTGTGGCCATCCTGTCCTGTGATCCCACCCGCAAACGTACTGGCGGCGCGTTGTTGGGCGACCGGATTCGCGTCAACAGTGCAACGCACTCAAATGTGTTTATGCGTTCCATGGCCACACGCGATCACGCAGGTGAAATCAGCGGGGCCGTTGCAGACGGGTTGACGGTATTGCGCAAAGCAGGCTTTGACCTTGTCATTACCGAAACGGCGGGAGCGGGACAAAGTGATGCCGCCATTGCCCCGTTGGTGGATGTATCGCTTTATGTGATGACACCCGAATACGGCGCAGCCACGCAGCTCGAAAAGATCGGTATGCTTGATTATGCCGACCTTATTTGCATCAACAAGTTCGACCGGGCGGGAGCGGGTGACGCGCTGCATGATGTGCGCAAGCAATACCAACGCAACCAACACTGTTTTGATACGCCCCTTGAAGATATGCCGGTGTACGGCGCCATAGCATCCCGGTT
>SKQZ01000253.1 GCA_007118765.1 Candidatus Hydrogenedentota bacterium | reverse complement strand
TTGCGCAGGCCGCCGGCTGACAGCGTGTTAGTACACGTCGAAGTCGGCGGGCAAGCAAAGTGCCTGAGATGGTGTAAGATTCGCGGGCGCAACAGAAATCTTGTGAAATATGCGGGCTAGGAAGTCCGTGGCAACATGATACGCTCACAATCAGGAGGAATTTTCCATGTACTCTCAAAAATGCATGTTCTTATCGCTGGCCTTGCTTCTTCTTTCATCCGCCCTTGCATACGCGAATACACCGGGGCCGGTCGTGCTTTTTGACAGCGAAGGATTTATGGACGCCGAAGCGTATCCCCCGGGACCGCTTGGCGATGCCGCACATGGGGAGGCCCGCTGGCGTCCGTTGTCGGGCGCCTGCGAAATCGTGGCACGGACCGATGACGACCCGGCGCGCGTATTGCGCAGCCGCCAGACGGGAAGCGAAGCAGTGGATTTTCTCGACTTTCCACCGGCAACCGGCGCCACCTTAACCGTTGCCTTTTCAGCCCGTGTTTCAACGGCATCGTCCCGCACCCTGGACCTTTCCCTGATGCGGTCGGACAGCACTGCGGGATCGGCGCAGGCCTCGCTTCTCATTTGGGGCCATGAACCTGGCTACCTGTCTTATTTTGACGGACGCTATCGTCAACTTGCGCCGATAGACACCGAATGGCGGGATTACGAGGTCATACATAATCTGGGCGCCAACACGTTTACCGTGCGCATGGATGGTGAAACCGTGGGCGAGGACTTGGCGTGGCGGAACCGATTCGACCCCGAAACCACCTTCGGTCGTCTGCGGATCGGGACGATTCGCGGTGACGCCGACGAATATGCCGACATTGCGAATTTGCGTGTCACACGCAGCCCCATGCCGCCGGTTATCACCATCACGGCGCCCCTGGCCACCGGCGGCATTGTTGACCCCGAACAGGGGTTGCAGTTTACCTTGGCCGAGGAAAAGGATACGGACATCCGCGTAACGCTCAATGGTGAGGATGCCACGCAACAGCTGACACTGGAACGGTCGGACAGGATTTATGCCGCTGTGGGCAACCTGGAGCCGGACACTTCGTATCGGGCGGTCATCCACGCCGCCAACGCCCACGGACAAACGGAAAGCGAAGTTTCCTTTCATACCTTCACAGACACAGTGCCCGGATACCGGGGTATATGGTTTACCCTGGGCCAGCTGTCCGGCCCCTGGGGGGACAAGTACTCCGCGGGCTCCTCTTTTGCATGGAGCCATACGCTGACCCCCATGGCGGTGTATGCACCGGAAGTGGACAAGACCTTTTTTGTCTATGCCGGCGTCACCGGTCCGGAGGATCGCTACCTGCTCATCATGGCCTCCTATTATGACCATGCCCGTCATCGCGTGCCCCGGCCCACGATTGTGCGCGACCAGCGGGGCGTGGACGATCCCCATGACAACGCGAGCATCGCCATAGACGCCTCGGGCCATATCTGGGTCTGTATCGCCGGACGGGGCCGGCGGCGTCCCGGCCAAATCTACCGGAGCAAGGCCCCCTATTGCGTGGACGCCTTTGAAAAGCGGGATTCCGGGGAGCAGACCTACTCACAGGTCTGGCCCGTGCCCGGAGAAGGACTCTTTCACCTGCTCACCCTGTATACCCGCGGACGCGAACTTTACTGGGAGACCATTGACGACGACGGCAAGAGGAGCGAACAAAACAAGCTCGCCGGATTCGGCGGCCATTATCAAGTCAGCCGCGTTCATGGCGACAAGGTCGGCACGGCGTTCAATTATCATCCCGAACGCAACGTGGACAGGCGCACCAACCTGTATTACATGGAGACCGCCGACTTTGGCCGCACATGGACCACCGTGGACGGAATTACATTGGAAACGCCCCTTGACGAAGTGGAAAACCCGGCCTTGGTCCGTGAATACGAGTCCGAGGGCAGACTTGTGTATGTGCAGAAACTGCTGATGGACGAGGCGGGACGGCCGGTCATCCTCTACCTCACCAGCGACGGGTTCGCACCGGGCCCCGACAACGATCCCCGCCGATGGGAGCTTGCCCGCTGGGACGGCAACCAGTGGCAGTTCAGCGTTATCACGGAATCCGATCACAACTATGATGTGGGCAGCCTATACCTTGAACCCCAACGCTGGACTCTGATTGCCCCGGCGCTGACCGGGCCGCAGCCATATTTTACCGGCGGCGAAGTGGGCCTGTGGGTGTCCACCGACCAAGGCGCCACCTGGGAGCTGGAACGGCGTGTAACCCACAACAGCCCATTCAACCATTCCTACCTGAGGCGGCCCCACAACCCCAAAGACCCCTTCTACTGCATGTGGGCGGACGGAGATTCAAGCCAATTCTCCATTTGCCGTCTATTCTTCACCAATGCCGCAGGCGACCAGTTGTACATGCTGCCTTACACCATGGACGATGCCTACGCCGAACCCATACGCCTTGACCCGCCGGTTCCGCCCGCGGCTGAAGACACAGTGCAGTAAACAATTTCGAACAGGGCGCTCCGGCAATGTTGTTAACCCGGGCAACAAGCAACCCGCAGAGCCGGAAGCCTGTGTCCATGTATCCCGGCCTCCATTGTAGCTGCAGCGCGGCATCCCTGTGAAAATGGACAACCACAAAAGGTTGTTCATGGGATACTATTTATGGCGAAACGCATAGTGTGACATTTCTAATGAGTTCATAATATGATAGTATCAAAGCGTCACGGCAGTGCAGATATCAAAAAGTTGTTATAAACAATAAACTAGTATTATTATCTCAAAGGTATTTGTCAACAATCGGTCCAAAAAGGAAGGAATAAAATGATGATAACAGTATATTCAATGCGGCGGATGGGGTTGCTAGTGGTTTTGGGTTTATTCTTCTTTTCGGCTTTACCGGAAAGCCATGCATCCTATCGCATATGGCGTATTGGCAATGAAACAGCATTGTCGCATCAATCAAGGGGGATCACCAATTTTGGCGACGGCGTTGTTTATGGGCTTGGTGGCAAGCTTTTCAGAACGAATGGCACCAGTAGCGGGAC
>SKQZ01000053.1 GCA_007118765.1 Candidatus Hydrogenedentota bacterium | reverse complement strand
TTAAAAAGATTCATTCGCAGTATGAGCGCCACAGCCCGACGTGCCGACCGTATCCGGCTTTCGCATACCGATCACCATGGCAAGGTCGACATTCACAGCGATGGTCGCTGCCCATCCCCTCAAATGTAAATATCTTCTACTTCGGGCGAAGAAGGCTGGGCTTGCAACACGAGAGACACACACCGTCTACCGCGCTTTCCACTCCGTTTTTGTGAGCGCAGTTGAAATCCCGGCGCGCAGTTGGTTATTATGCCAAATAGTAAAGCATACGCCGTGAACGTCAGTTTAGATACGGATTACCACGGCATTGATACGGCACCGCTAACACAAGAAAGGAATACCGATGAGCCATCAAATCACACGACGCGCCCTTCTGACCTCTGCAGGTTTGAGTGCTGCTTTTGGAATGAACGCCGCGGCTAGCCAAGCAGACGCTGCGGATTCCCCCATTCTCATTGTGGGGATATCGTGTAGTCCGCGCAAAGGAAAGACAACCGCCACGGCCACCGCCTTCGCTCTTGAAGCCGCCAAGGAAGTACACCCGCGCATCACTACGACCTTCATTGATTTGGGCGGCAAGCATATTGCTCCGTCCGATGGCACAAGCTCCGCCACCCCATCAACATTAAATGACGATTTTGATGAGATTCTTCCCGTGCTCCAATCCAAACATCTTGGCGGCATTATCATAGGCTCGCCCTCCTATTTTCGATCACTGAGTGCGCTATGTAAAGCATTTCTGGAGCGCCTTGCAGCATTACGCAATCCTGAACTGCTCCTTGCGGATGTGCCGGTGGGCGCATTGGCGGTCGGTTCCTATCGTAATGGCGGTCAGGAACTCGTCATTGAGCAAATCCTTACGGCCATGTTATGCCATGAAGCCATGCTGGTTGGTGGCAAACCCCGGGCTCATCAGGGCGCCACTCTCTGGAACGCCTACGGAGACGATATAACACAGGATTTGGTGGGCATGGAATCCGCGCGCAACCTTGGCATTCGCGTGGCGGAAGCGGCAATACGATTACAAGCAATGCACATATAATCCGTGTGCTTGCGTTCGCACCTGTATAAGGTACACCCCCAAAGACGAGACGTTAACCCGTTTACGTCGCCGGGCACCGGTGAGTAACTGTGAAGAACGCAGCGAGGTAAAATAGCCGGGCTGTAACAGGCATGGAAAAGACGGCAGCAACAAATCATGCCCAATGCATATCCATGGCACCTGTACCGAATCGAACCGTCATTATTTTGTGGAGTCAGCACCAATGACCAACAAGCATCGCATTCTATTTCTTTGCACTGGCAATTCCTGTCGAAGCCAGATGGCCGAGGGCTGGGCGCGACACCTGAAAAGCGATGTTATTGCTCCCAGCTCCGCCGGCATTGAACAACACGGCTTGAACCCCATGGCCGTTGCTGTAATGGCCGAAGTTGGTGTAGACATAAGCCATCAGGCTTCCAAAACACTGGAGCAACTGCCCTCACTGGAGTTTGATTATGTGATAACCGTGTGCAGTGATGCCAATGAAAGCTGTCCCCGTTTCCCCGGCAACGCCACGATACTGCACATGGGATTCGATGACCCTCCGACCTTGGCTAAATCTGCCACGAGTGAATCAGAGGCATTGGCTCATTATCGGCGCGTACGCGACGAAATTCGGGCCTTTGTTGAAACTCTTCCCGATGCTGTTTTGAAGCCCTAACCCGCCTTCCAGCGGTTTCCGGCATACGCCTGCACAGACTGCGGCGTAAAACTGTAAGTGCGCTGAAACATGACAGTGACGATCAGGCGATGGGCTGGAAGCCCAATAGATGCACCAGTAAAATAGAATTTGCTGACATACTCAATTAAGACAACGCATAGACACAAGATGAGAGGCATTATAATGGACAACAACAATGAAGGCATCAGTTTCTTCGAACGGTATCTAACGCTGTGGGTTGGCGCTTGCATGGCGGTAGGCGTGCTGATTGGCAGGTTTCTGCCCGCATTTCCGGCCTTTATTGCGCGGTTAGAGTACGCCAACGTATCGCTGCCCATCGCCGTACTCATCTGGCTGATGATCTACCCCATGATGATTAAGGTTGATTTTACGAGTCTCAAAAACGTTGGCAAAAGCCCAAAAGGGCTTTTCGTTACCTGGGTGGTTAACTGGCTTATCAAGCCGTTCACCATGTTCGGCATCGCCTACTTCTTTTTCTTCGTGGCATTCAGCGCCTTTATTCCCGAGCCCCTGGCACGCGATTATCTGGCGGGCGCCGTATTGCTCGGCGCCGCCCCATGTACGGCAATGGTCTTTGTATGGAGCCATTTGACCCGTGGAAATGCCGCCTATACCGTGGTACAGGTGGCAACAAACGACCTGATTATTTTGGTGGCCTTTGTGCCTATTGTGGCGTTCCTGCTCGGAATCGGGGGGATTGCCATCCCATGGGCAACGCTCTTCCTGTCTGTTCTTCTTTTTGTAGTCATTCCGCTAATCGGCGGCATCCTTACGCGCACCTATGTTGTCACGACCAAAGGCGTTGACTATCTTGAGGAAACATTCATACCCAAATTCAGCAACGTTACCATAAGCGGACTGTTGCTAACGTTGGTGCTTATTTTTTCTTTGCAAGGCGAAACCATCCTCAATAATCCACTGCATATTGTACTGATTGCTGTGCCGCTCTCCCTCCAAACATTCCTCATATTCTTTATCGCGTATATGGCGGCCAAAAAATTGCGCCTCTGCCATTCAGTAGCCGCGCCGGGCGGCATGATTGGCGCGTCTAACTTCTTTGAACTCGCAGTCGCCGCGGCGATCTCCTTGTTTGGAGCGGCATCACCGGTGGTACTGGCCACGATTGTGGGAGTCCTGGTGGAAGTGCCCCTCATGCTGGCCCTGGTGCGAATCGCCAACAAAACACGCCACTGGTTTCCGGCAGAGGAACTGCAGGACGAGGCCCCATAGTAGTGCTCTATCTGCGAGGGATATCCATGATGGGGAAAAGTCAAGCGGCAGAACCGGCGTTCTGCCGACAAGTGGTTTCCTCAGGGTAACGGCACAGGAAATGCTTCTATGGGATTCGCTTAACCGACACTGCTCTAGCCCGGATTTTTCACCCCGCCATAGCGGGGTTGCGCCTGCGAATCTTACACCATATCAGGCACTTTGCTTGCCCGCCGACTTCGACGCGTCTTAACAAACTGTCCGTCGTTTACGGTTGGTGCATCATTAAAACATTAATTTCGGCGGCAACACGCTCCGGGTCCATTTTCAAGCGTTTATGGCGGTGCGTACCGTCAGGGTCATTTTCCCAGCGGTTGCTCCCGTCGTCAGGATCAATAACAATATGTCCCGGCGGTGACAATTCCCAGTAGTCCCCGGCCGTGCCGCCGTCCAAGGCGCGCGCGGCATACAACAGCGCAGCCTGATCCCAACTGCGGTGTGGTTGCAGATTATTGAACAACTGGTACGAACGGCGCACCGGACTGTCCACAGGCAAATCCGCCAATTGCCCGCCCGTGTAGATGTCTCTGCCAATTTCCCAGCCACTGAAAATAATCTCCGTGGGCCAATCTTTAATCGCGTCATGAGCAGCGCGTGCATCCCACAGGATATTGGCTTCTCTGCCGCTGGGAAAGCGTCCGCCCATACACATCCATAATCGGACTTTCCGAGCTACAAGTGCGCGCCCCGAGAGGTCGCTGTGCTCACAGGCGTCGCTGTGAAGAAGGTTACGCAGGTTCGTCTTGTAACCAATGGTAACAATCACCACGCTGTCGTCTGGTTGTCCGGCGAGAAGGCGCCGGTACAACGCCGTCGCATCCGGCGCGGCGTCGCCGCTTTCCAAAGCGCCGGGAAATTCCGCGGCAATATGCGCGGCATAGCGGGAATCGCGCATTACGCCATCACCCCTCACGTTGCCGATAGGGATATTCGGTCGTCCGAAGTAATGGTTGATCCGTTCGGCGCAGGCCGCGCTGGCCGGGTTCAATGCGGACATCATCACGCCAAGAATAGTCAACTCGCCCCGGTCCGCCAGCGCGTGAAGCATGGCCAACGCACCCACATCGTCCACATCCGACTCCATGTCCGTATCCAGAATAATGGGCACAGGACGCGTTGGCGTGTCGGATACGAAATAGGCAACAACGTGGGTGTTGCCGCCGGTTACATTGGACAGCGTGAATTCGCTGTCGCTAACCTTGGAAATCGAGCCGTTTAATGCCGTTACAGTGTTTAATGAAAATCCGTCTTTTGGCGCTGGAACAATGGTAATCTCATCCCCGGGCGCAATTGTTTCAGGGCCGGAAACATGGCCGCCCACTATCGGATCCGCGTGATAACTGACCGTGTAGACGGGCTGCGTCCAAAGCTGAACGTCGTCAACCAGCACCGTCGCGTCTCCTTGAGGATTGGCAAATATAAACGACAACGTGTCGCCCCAGTCGGCACTGTAAGTGCCCTTATGGGTAATCTCCTGAAACTTGTCGTGATGCGGCTCAATAAGGCCCGTCCACAATACGTGCGTGCCAAGTTTTATTGTGAGTTCCATCCCCGCATTGCCTTCACGACAGTTTACGCGGCACTGAAAATAAAAGTCGTTGCCGTCCCGCAACCCAACCAACGGCTGCGACAATTCTCCGGCGCCCTGTTTGGCGTATAACTGGCCGCCCCGCGGTATAGGCCCCAAGGCAGCGGTATAGAACGGGCCGTTCTTGTCATTCAGGATATGGCCATGCTCATTACATGTTATCCATTCAGCAACGTTTTCGGTATAGCCGGGGGATTCCGGAATTGTATCTCTTTCAAATGCACCATTGGCAACGATGTCAACATAGCCTTCATGGGGCGCACTGCACGCCGCGGGCGCGAACACAAACAACATCAGCGGCCACGATATCGCCAATAAGACGCAAAATGGTGACAGATGGGATGGTGGTATTGAACTAATTGAATCCGGGAACATGATGTAAGACTTTCTTCTTCACATTGCTTTGCAGAGCGTTTATATAGTAGTAAACCCAAAAACGGAAAGAGAAACACTTGGAAAACAAGGACAAGCGCCGCTCGTTCTGCGTGTTGCCCGTTTTCTTATGCAGGTTTTTCCGCCACCCATAAGCGCGTTTGCGGTGTCAGAGATGCAGCGCGCCCGTTGACGAATCCGGCATTATCTGTCCAGTCTTTGATTTCGTCGAATGTATAGGTGTTCCCGGCGGGGGTATGCACAAGCATGTGCAGCGCAAATATGAGCGCGAAAGCGGGGCCGGTGCGGTCGTTTTCCAGGATAAAATCCTTGATGATGATGGTGCCGCCCGGCGCCAGGGCCTCATAGACCCGCTTGACCAATGCGGCGTTCTCTTCCAGACTGAAACTGTGGATTATGTTGGACATAAACACCATATCATACCCGTCGTCCAGCGAATCGCGCATGCAGTCGCCTGCAATGTAGTTAAACCGGTCTTGCACACCTGCGGCGGCGACTTCTTCCCGCGCAATGTCAATCACGTCGGGCATATCAAACAAGGTGGCGCGCAGCTGCGGATGGGCCAGCAGAAAGGTGATGGCGTAGGTGGCAGGCCCGCCGGCAAGGTCAAGCATGTTGGTGTACCCGGCCAAGTCCACCATCTCCAACACCTCCCGTGCGCTGATTTGGGCAATGTCGCGCATGCCCAGAATAAAGTTGCGCAACGCTTCTCCCGACCAGTCTTCGCTGGCATCCCCGCATGTTCCCGTGCGCACCCGTTCGGGCAGTGTTTTCCATGCGTCCCAGCTGGCGTTGCTGTGCCGGAGTATATGGCCCTGATAGGCCGCGCCGCCTTCCACAAGGCACGCGGCGGCAACCTCGTTGTTGCAATAGCGCTTGTCCTGTTTATCCACCAGGTCCACCGCCACAAGGCCATCCAGCAACATGGCAGTTCCCCGTTTGCTCCACTGCAGCGCGTTTGCGACTTCATCGGCGGTTGCTGGCGATTGCAACAGTTCAAACACGCCGCCGTTCAGCGCGGTGAACAAGACCTGAGAAAGTTTATAGCCGTTTGCAATGCCACTGATGCGTCCTGTCCAGTCCCGTAATTGTTGCAGGTTGTCCATGAGTCGTCCTCCAATTTGCGTGTCGTCACATTACGATTTCAATGGCCCGGATATTTTACCGGCTTTCTGTTGCGCCTGACGCAACCTTCGCAGGCTCACGACGAAACATGGTGAAATATCCGGGCTAGTCCAAACGCTCCACCGGGGGCTCGGAGAAATCCCATTCGTCCTTGTCCTCGGGCTTGGGCTCGGCCCCGCTGTCGGCAGCATGTGACGTGTCCGTTTCAGATGACGCCCCATCCGGCGTGTTGTTGTCTTCCGCGGGCGGAGCGCCGTCGGTCTTGGGCGTTTGTTCTGAATAGGGGTCGGCATCCGGATGGTCGTAACCGCGCCCGTCATCATAATCAAAGGAATCGTCCTGCCTGTCCGTGGGGTCCGCCGCGCCCTTTTCCTTCTTGGCCGAAGCGGGTTTCGACGCTTTTTTCTTGGTATCCTTGGTAATGGAGTCGATGTATTTATCCGGACTGTACTTGTTCATCTGGTCCAGCTCACGTTTGATGGGCTTGATTTCTTTTGAAATCTCCGTTTGTATCTCATCCACATAGCCGCGCAGGTCGCGCACGGTGCGGATGACAATTTTGGCGAAGTCGGGAAACTTTTCCGGGCCAAACACGACAAGCGCTATGCCCGCAATAAGAATCATTTCGCCGATACCGATGCCCATCATAGTGATAACATTTCCTTATGCCGAATCTTCCGTAGTTTTGCTGCGCCGGACAACCAGGTAGGAAGCCCAGATGCTTGATTCGTAAAGCACCACCAATGGCAATAACATCACCATTAACGAGAACGGGTCCGGAGGCGTGAGAAGCGCCGCCACCAACGCCATCCCGACCATCGCCAGTTTCCGATATTGCTTTAATGTATGCGGCGTCAACAGTCCCATGTAAACAAGGATTAGGACGGCCATGGGGAATTGAAATGCCACGGCGAACCCGACCATCCCCTTAATGATGATGGACAGGGTTTCGTTCAGCCGCAACTGCACCTGCACCCAGTCGGGAATCCATTCGAGCAAATAGGGCAACACCAAGGGGAAGACGCCAAAATATGCCACGCCGACACCAACAATAGCCAGAACACTACAGCCCGCGATGAGAATTTGCACCACTTTGCGCTCGCTGGCATGCAATCCGGGGAAAACGAATGCGCATATTTGCCACAAGAGAAATGGGAGCGCCACCACCAAGCCGCCATAGCCTGCAATACGGATTTTGACCAGGATATATTCGAGGGGGTTCAGCACCGTCCACTCAATTTCCCCCGCACGGGACTGCTCTTCCGGCAGCGACTGCGCCACAATCGGGTTCCCCTCGTCGTCCATGTCCACCACTTCGAAGGTAACCACCTGGCTTTCGCTCAAGGGGCGCAATGGCCATGCCAGCAGTTCGAATATGTAATCCGACAAAGCATAACAGCCTATAACAGCAATGGTGAGCGCAATGAATGAATGGATAATGCGTGTTCTCAGTTCACCCAGATGCTCGGTAAAACTCATCCGTTTTTCTTCATCCTGGCTCACTGAAATCTACTCCTTGATCTTCCGGATTCGGCGCATGGGTCCATTGGATAGTGCCGGGCGTTTGTTTCCGGAGCCGGAAACACACAGCAAGCTGGCACGGCGGGCGACGTACACCGCGACACCGGGCACTGCGCGGATACGGGAACAAGCGTATGGTATTGTGCAGCCGTACACACGCGGTTAATGCTGCTCGCTTTTTTGTGCGGCTTCTTGAAAGCCCGCTTCGCGCACACGTTCCAGCAATGATTTTCCGGCTTTGAATTTTACCGTGCGTTTGGCGTCCACCTGCACACGTTCCCCTGTTCGGGGATTACGTGCAGCGCGCCCCTGCCGCTCCAGAATTTGAAATACGCCAAAGTCACGGATTTCAATACGATCCCCTTTGCCAAGGCATTCAAGGATTACCTCCATAAACGCCTCTACATACGGCACCGCTTCATCCGTATCCATGCCCATTTGCTCAGCGAATCGTATTGTCAAGTCATTTCTAGTCAAGGTTTCAAAAGTCCCGTGGTTCTAATCGTGCTCCGTATGCGCCCACACGCTATCGGTATGCGAAACTGTGCCCGGCAGCGTTGCTGTCAGGCCATGCTACATGCCCAAGGCATTTCGATACATGGTTCCAATGCCGGCGATATCGAAAACAAACACAATTGCAAGCGCGGCGATGACCGCCGCAATAATAAGAACGGTTTTAACGGTGCCCGGATCGATGCCGCCACCACCGCCGCCGCCACCGCCGCCACCCATCATGTCGGCGCTGGCAAGAAAGATTTTTTCGCCCGCTTCCGCGCGCGCCTTCTTGTCTTCCAGAAGGCCCAAGGTTTCGTTAATGGCAATAAATGCCCGATGCCATTCGGTTTGCAATTTTTTCAGCGCCACATCGGACTGGGAATAGATCGCCTCCAGATTGGTGGCGCCGGAAACGATGTTCATGGTGTTGCTGTCAAGGTTATAGTCGTCGAGCAACGTTTGCTGCAGAACACGATGTTCACGGGCAAGCTTGCTTTTAATCTTGAGAAACTGATTTTCCAGTTGGGCTTTGTTGACGCCCGGGTTGGGATACGAACTCAGTATCTGGTTAAACAACAACCAGTCATTCATGAATTCGCGGCACAATTCCACGCGCCGTTCCAACTGTTCAATTGTCTTTAATTGTTTCTTGCTAAGTGCCATAATCGGGACAAACTCCTCTGAGGAAAGAATTAGTGATGACTGCAATCTTATAATCTAGCAGAAGCAGCTATTCAAATCAACCCGCGCACATGCGCGTTCATCGCATTGTCATGAAGTGCCCCAAAATACCGGGCACAGCGTGTTCGCTTTCAACATCCAAGTATAGTTTGTTGCGCAGTACATAAATCCTGCCGATAAGACGGTCGGCAAAATAAATGCAATCGTTCTTGATCACATACTGCTCTGGCGACGGCACCACGGTGAATACGTCCACCACGGCGGCGCGCAACGTATTGTACCGCACAATTGCCGCAATCTTCTTGTTGTCGGCAAACACGCCCAACCGCATGGGCGGACCGCCAAACACACGGGGCCGCAACAAGTCCTGCTCAACCACGACCTCGAAAAGAAACTCGTCTTGCGCCGACGACACACGCCAGTGTTTATTATACCGTTTAACCTCTACATAATACGCTATTGTGTCGGTCTTTGTCACGCAGGCAAAAACATCCGCCCCGATATTGATGGGACGCTGCAACAGCACATGGCCTGCGAAGGGATCCGGGATGTCGTCGGTTTCGGTAGAATCCGGCACGGACTTGGCCGCCGCCAGCGCCGCGCGCCGATGCAAGTCGTTCAACAAGGCCCGCACAGTAAACGCAATCATGCCAAATACGACAATGCCGCCGAGCGCCGCCGCACCCGCAATTGTCCACGTCTCATTGTTGGTAACCAAGCCATACACCAGCGCGGCAATCGCTTCAAGCACACATATCGCATAGGCAATCAACAAACCATAGGTGAGGGGGCTGGTTACCTTCGGCAACGTATAATAACACACGGCCCGCTCGTAATCGGTAATATGTCCTTCAGGTGTTTCGGCTTTCACTCTTTACGGCTCCATGATAATACGCAATCGCCCCAACCAAGGCGTAATCACGCATCTTTGTCCAAAATCGTAAACACCGTATCCAACCGGGCAAGTTCCAGCAGCTCCATAACGGGCGCCGAAGGCGCACGCAACACAAAGGTCTTGCCGTCTTTTCGGGCGGCACGGAATCCTTCCACCAGAATTGCAACACCGGAAGAATCCATAAACGACACCGATGCCAACACAACACATATTTGCCGCACATCATGATTCAGCGCATCCAACACGGCCCTGCGAAGCGCGGGCGCCGTGTGCAAATCAATATCGCCATCGGGCACAATTTCGATTGAGCCATTATTATTTGATACCGCAACGTTCAACAAAAGATGCCTCCAACGCTTATTCTCCCACAGCGACACAGGCAACGCATACCGAAACCTGTGTGCAATTTTAGCATGTTTTCCGCGTGCAATTCCTCTTGCAAAATATCTCCACAGTGAAAATTCCCCGCGTTACTTGCCTGAAAAATCGTCACACGCCATAATATAAGGACTAGTCTACGTTGTTGGTGAAAACTTGAAAGGAAAAACACATGCTCACAAGCGCAATCGTTTGGGCAACGATGATGTCTGCAGCGTTGGAAGGCGGGTTCATTTTTCCGCCCAACGAACTGCATAACCACAGTTCGAGTATAGTTGAAACAGCCGACGGCGACCTGCTTGCCGCGTGGTTTCACGGCACAGGCGAACGCTGGGCGGATGATGTGCTGGTGCAGGGCGCCCGCAAGCGGGCGGGCGACGACCATTGGTCCGAGCCGTTCATCATGGCGAATACGCCGGATATTCCCGACTGCAATCCCGTACTGTTCATTGAACCGCGCGGCGTACTCTGGCTGATTTGGATTGCGGTACACGATAATCAGTGGGGCGGCTCCCTGATAAAGTACCGCACATCAACAGATTACGCCGACGACGGCCCGCCCAACTGGGACTGGCAGGACATCCTTCATGTGCGCCCGCTCGAATTGGAAGAGCGTTTCTTGCGCGTAATTGACGAGGGGCTTGAAGTCTATGGCAATGTGATCGCGTCCATTATGCCGGAGTTCAAGGAACAGGCGGCCGAGGTGCGCGAACGGGCGCAAATCAAATTGCATCAGCGTTTGGGCTGGATGCCCCGGTGCCAACCCATCATGCTGGCAGACGGGCAAATGATGCTGGGGTTGTACTCGGATGTTTACAATTGTTCGTTGGCGGCGTTCACAGACGATTGGGGCGAGACATGGCGGTTCAGCACGCCCATCATGGACCCGGATGTCACCATGCTGGGCAATATCCAGCCGAGCCTTGCCCAACGCGAAAATGGCGATATCGTGGCGTTTATGCGCGACAACGGCCTGCCCAAGCAGGTTCGGTATGCGGTGTCCGAAGACAACGGCATGACATGGGGCCCGGTTTTAATGGCGGGCATACCGAACTCAGGTTCCAGCGTGGATGTTCAGGTGCTGCGCAACGGACATTGGGCGTTGGTCTGCAACGATACCATGTTTGGCCGCCACCAACTGACGGTATACCTGTCCGACGATGAAGGCGACACCTGGAATTGGTCGCGTGTCATCGAAATCGCGGAGGAGGGCAAAGGCA
>SKQZ01000047.1 GCA_007118765.1 Candidatus Hydrogenedentota bacterium | reverse complement strand
TTGCTTGCCCGCCGACTTCGACGTGTACTAACACGCTGTCAGCCGGCGGCCTGCGCAAAACACCTGCTCTGGCACAATCTTCACAGGCTCACGACGAAACCTGATGAAATATCCGGGCTAGAACTTATACCGTAGTTGTGTCATAAGCGTATTGTCCCAGCGGTCAACGCCCCGTTCCTTCGCCAAACTGTCATATTCGGTCTTTAAGGAGGTGCGCAAACTCAATGCGTCCGTGACGGGGGTGGACAGGGCCAATGTGGATACCGCGCGAAACTCGCCCACATCCTCAAGGTTCGGCATGACGACCATGGAACCCGTAAAGGTGCTCGCCCGGAAGATGTTTTGCTCATAATCAACGCCCATGCGCACATTGACATACGCTTCATTGCGCCGCCGATAACCACGCAGCGGGTCCCGTATGTCCTGGTAGATGGCCTGCACCCGCTCTAACACACTGCGCAGCGACAGATCGGTGTTGTCCCCTGCCGCCATCAATGCGGCGTAAAGCCGGTTATAGGCGTCATACCGTATGGCGTCGCGTTTTTGCTCGCGTTCCCATGGCGTAAAGGGCGCCCACCGTTCCCGGGTATAAGTGAGACCGATGTCTGCGGAAAGACTTCGATTCTCACGGTCAATGATATCGTAGCCAAGGCCGCCGCCACCTTGGAAACGGTGGTCCAGTTTGCGGCCGTCATCCCGTTCAGCCAGCCCCATCGTGTATGTGTACAGACGATCCCGCAGATAGTATTGCCAGCGGAAATCGCCGTGAAATTGCCGGGTGTTTATTACGCCGTCCGTTGATCCGTAAGCCGCGCCAACGCCAAGGGCCAGCTTGGTGCGTGAGCCTTTGCGTTTTGCCCCCGCCGAAAATTTTACGTCCGTGGTGTCCGTGTTGCCGCTGCGCAATGCTAACCCTAAGTCCACAACGCCGCTCCATTTTGAAGGCGGCGGCGGATGTATCATCTGTTCGAGTGTTTCAGTGTCTGAGGCCATGGCCACGATGGACGAGGGTGGCAGGGGTTCAAACACCCCGTCAACAACAATTCCGGCCGTGCCGTCTTCCGAGGTCAGTCTGCCCGCCACCTGGTGTTCTGCTGACAGCATCAAAACCCGCGGTGTGGCGGTTTCAATCAATGCCACGGCATCACGTTCAATACTGATATCCCCTGCATAAGCGGTACGAACAACAACGACGCCGTCGTTGATAGATACCACCTCGCCCGAGATGCGGTCGCCATTTGTCAATGAAACATGGTCTTCCGCGGCGGCTATGCCAGAGCCCATGCTGAGCATGCAGAACAGAAGCGCCAGACAGCCCATAACCGATACGGCGCTGCCCCTTTTCAATCGTGTACGCAACGGCAAGTGATACATTGGTTGACAAGCCCTTTTGTGTTGTTTGTTGTGCCCAAGCGGAAACCTCTTGCGAACGTGTGACTGTTTGAGCAACAGCGCAGAAGTGCAGAAGCGTTGCGCCCCTTCGCAGTCACAACGCCGGAAGCTTTCCCTTCTCACGTAAACTGGCTTGCATTGTACCCGTGTCCGTTGCTCAAATACCACCCCCCCGCGCGGCTCATCAATACGCTCCCGTAACGCTACACCCGCGAACAGGGCGCACGATATGACCCCGCCACGTAGGATGGGGGAGGCCGGGTTATGTGTTCATCGCCTTAACAAACCACTCGCCCATGCGGTCATGTTGAATGTCCCGCGCCAGCAGGGTGTCACGCAACAGCATCGGCGCTTTTTCCGGCTTGAAGCCGGGCGACAACATGATTTCCTCCAGCGTCGCCTTGGTAACCTCCAAGCCGTGTGTCTCAATAGACCAATGAGCAATCCATAACAGCTCGTAATAGTTAAACGCTTTATGTCCGAGGCCACTCATGATATCGTGAAAAGCGCGGGTCAGATAAAGGGCCTTTTGTCTGGCACTGTGTCTGTCCACGGTTATATCCTTTCTACCGCTTAGCGCGGGTTGCTCACCAACTGCTTCTGTTATATAAACAACCGCACCGCGCCATCTATTCATTGTGCTCAGTGTAAAACAACTGTCGTCGAATTCAAATAGAAATAACGAAAAATATGACATGAAGAATTTGACTTTGCCTTTTAGTTGTAGTATAATTGTGTTCAATGAAGCGTAAGTGTTCGTTAAAGTGTGGGTAAAAAAAGCAAAAGAAAGGGAGAACGATGAATACATTAATCCGCAAAGTAGGTACCGTGTTTTGTTTGGTACTCGTTGTGGCTGTTTTTTCGGGATGTGATCCAGATAGACGGCTTAGGGGCACGTGGGATGGCAATGAGTACCAGGAAGGCTCAGTGATAGGTTTAAATGACAGGTGGGAATTTAGTAGTGATGAAGCAATCTTTCGGTTTACCATCAACAGGCAAAGAATAAGCGTTTTTGGCAGGTATTCAACGGACAGAATGAAAAACCCCCATCACATTGATATTACGTTCACCGAAGTTGAGGCCGATGGGGTCAGAAGGCCAGCAGATCCCGCCCTGCGTTTGAAAGGGGTATATACGTTTAAAGGAAGGGGTTCTGGAAGAGAACTATATTTGGCTGTATATGATGACTTCCGTCCTCCAGAAAGGTGGCTAGATAAAGAGGTGGGTCCTGTGTTTGTTGGAAATAAAACAGGCAAGTCATTAATTGATCTGCCATGGTCAGAAATGATTGAGGACAGTATGAGTAAGATGCTTGGTGCTTGGGGGAGTCCCGGCCCAAAATAAACAAAATTAGTTTGTTATGCAGGGGTATTAATTTGGTTTATGGATGCTGATTCGCACCTAATGCTTATGGCCACAAAGCCGAGCTTTCCAAAAATAGCCGTGCATCTTTGAGAAACATGTTTGGCATTTCTCGGATATGTATGTGGCGGTATTGTTTGTGTGAAAAAAAAAGTATCAGCAGACAAGAAAAAATAGCGAGCGCAACGGAATAAGTTTTGCAAAATACGAGCCAAAGAAGATGTCAGTGTTTGCAATTACTGTTGATAACTGTGGTGGTGGGTGGGGT
>SKQZ01000359.1 GCA_007118765.1 Candidatus Hydrogenedentota bacterium | reverse complement strand
GAAAATGCAAGTTCGTAACGGGCATAACCATCAATACCGCAATTATTCCTCTGTCGCGCCCTAAGATATTGGTATGTTTTGGCTTATATACACCCCCGGCATTGGGGTGTCCGGGAGCCGCCACATTGATTTCCTGTTCGTGGCGGTCTTCGTGTAAAATTAAAGGCATGCACATTGCACAAATTACATGTTACCAGTTTCGGCTGCCGTTCCAAGACCCGATATGGTTCGCCGGCCGCCGCGTTTCTGAGCGGCACGGTCTTCTGTTGGCGGTGGCAGGCGAAGACGGTCGGGTCGGCTGGGGCGAGGCGTCTCCCCTGCCGGGATACTCCCGAGAGTCGTTGACCGATGCAATGGCGGTTGCGCGATTACATGCCACACAGCTGTGCGCATCCACCGTTGATGCAGCGCAACAGCAGTTGACACCGAATACGGTCGGGTTGCCATCGGTATATTTTGCCTATGAACGGGCCCTGCATGCTGTAGCGCCGGAAAACGCGCAGCGGCGGCGAACGCTTCCGTTGTGTGCGTTGTTAAGCGGCGATGCAGATGCGGTGTGCGCGCAGGCATTACAAGCCCGTCACGCGGGATATGCCACCGTGAAACTGAAAGTGGGCGTGCGGCCTCTTGCCGAGGACATTGTCTTGGTGGGAGAACTGCGCCGTCGCCTGGGGGCGGCATGTCGTATGCGTTTTGACGCCAACCAGGCGTGGACGCTAGAAGAGGCGCTCCGTTTCTGCGACGCTGTGGGGGATGCCAACGTGGAGTATCTGGAAGAGCCGCTGGCCGACCCTGCGCAGTTGCCGGAACTGCATGCACGCACAGGACTGCCTTGTGCTGTTGACGAATGTTTACAGGCGTTGAGCGCCTGCCTGTTCATGGGCGATCACAACACGCCCCGCCCGGATGTGGCGGCGTTACGTGCTGTTATTGATGCGGCGCAGGTGCTTGTCTGGAAGCCGACGGTGTGTATGCCGCCCGATTGCATGGGCCTGTCCGGCAACGCGCCGGTGGTGTTAAGCGCCGCATACGAGTCTGGCGTGGGCACGGCGGGTATTCTGCAATATGCTGCCGGGAGAGAAGAAGACGCGCCCGCGCCGGGTATTGACACCTACAGCCGTTTGACACATGATGTGTTGCCGGTACGGTTGCCCGTGGAAACATCTGTTGCGGATATGGAGGCCATAGCGCATGCATTGCAAGCGCCGGATGCAGCGCGTTTGAACGAGGCGTGGCATGTGTCATAAACCTCAACGTGATAACCCGGACTCTTGTGTTGTTGCTCTTCGTGCGCGTTCCCATCCGGAAGCGCCGGCCTTCGTCGTGTCTGACCGGGAATACACATACCGCGCATGGGACAATGAAATCACGGCACGTCAGGAATCGTTGGCATCGCAAGGCGTGTCGCGGGGCGATCGTGTGTTGCTTGTGGTCATGCCCTCGGCGTCCTGCTGTGCGACGTTTTGGGCGCTTGTTCGCTTGGGCGCGACCGTGTGTCCCGTGAATCCGGCATTGCCGGAAAAAGCACGCGACCGTGCCGTCAACATCCTTGAGCCGCATTGGATGCTGGATGCAGACGGGGAGGCGTCATTGCGGCGAACATTAACAACAGGCCCGCCCCCCGTCCGTTTTGACGTGACGCCCAATGAGGCCGCTTTCGTTCCCTGCACCATGGTACTGACCTCCGGCAGTTCGGGGCCGCCCAAGGCGGTCGTGCATACCTTGTCCAACCATATTGCCGCCGCAACTGCTGCAAACCGGAATATGGCGCTTGGGCCAGGAGACCGGTGGATACTGTCGCTGCCCCTGTTTCACGTGGCCGGTCTGGCGGTGTTGTTTCGCTGTGTTGTCGGCGGCGCGGCCGTGGTGGCGCCCGCCCCCGGCGCGTCGCTGGAAACGACGCTTATTGCCGCACACGCCACGCATGTGTCATTGGTGCCCACCCAATTGCACCGGCTATTGGCATCGCCGGACGCCCTTCTCGCACTGCGTAGCATGAAAGGCGTATTGCTGGGCGGCGCACCTGCTCCGGAAGAGTTGATAAGGAGGGCCGTGGCCGCAAACATCCCGCTTGTTCGCAGTTATGGCATGACGGAAACAACGGCACAGCTATGTGCCACCACGCCCGGCGCAGACGAACGCGACCTGTATGCCAGCGGACGCCCCCTTGTGGCGGACACGGTGCGCATCGCTGCGGACGGCATGGTCGAGGTGCGCGGCGACACTTTGTTTGCCGGATATTACGGCGGCGCGGGTTCTTTTCAACGGCCTGAGACTGCGGACGGGTGGTTTCGCACCGGTGACCGGGGATATTTCGATGACGCGGGCAGACTGCATATTTCCGGGCGCTTCGACACCATGTTTACCCGCGGCGGCGAAAACATACACCCCGAAGAAATTGAAGCGGCCCTGTGTTCTTTGCCCGGTGTCTGTCGCGCCATGGTCGTGCCTGTTCCCGACGCGGAATATGGCGCGGCGCCCGTTGCGTTTGTGGACATGCCGAAGCACGATCTCGTTAAGGAACGCGACGTGCTGCATGAGAAACTGGCGTCGCTGCTGCCGCGATTCAAACTGCCCCGCCGTTTTCTCGCGTGGCCCGCGTCAGTGCCGGAAGGCATGAAACCGGACAGGGCCGCATTTGCAGCATTGGCGCGCACATCCGATCCCGACAATCACCCGCAGGACTACTCTTGAAGCTCCGCACGCGGAAACGAACCGAGCACCTTGATATTGCGCGCAAAATCGCTCGACTCCTCAAGGACATCCTGTACCACTTGATCCTCCACGTGCCCCAGGAAATCAATGAAGAAGACATATTCCCATGCCTTTTGCTGGGAGGGGCGCGATTCAATGCGCGTAAGGTTGATGTTGCGCCGTGAAAACGGCAGCAGCAGGTTGTACAATGCGCCGGGCTTGTCTTTGACCCATACCAGAATGGAGGTTTTGTCGTCGCCGGTGCGTTTCACGATTTGATGGCCCACCACCACAAAACGGGTATAGTTATGCGGCGCGTCCTCAATGCGTTCAACCAGAATATCAAGGCTGTAGGTTTGGGCTGCGAGCTTGCTGGCAATTGCCGCCGCGTGCGGTTCTTCTGCAGCGCGTCGCGCCGCTTCCGCCGTACTGCTGGTTTCAATGAGTTCCGCATTGGGCAGATTGGCGCGCAGCCAGTTGCGGCATTGCAGGAGGGCGTTGTCTTTGGAGTAAACCCGTTGTATTTCCTGCAGGGCGCAATTGGCCATCAGGTTCTGGGTAATATGCAACAGCACCTCGTTGACAATCTTGAGGTTGGACGAGATAAACCGGTCGAGGGTATCGCTGACCGACCCGCCCATCGAACTTTCCACGGGCACCACGCCATAATCAATGCGCTTCCGTTCGACCTCCGTAAACACGTCCGGAAAGGACGGCAGCGGCAGATACTCGGCGGCGACGCCGAAAATGCGCAGCGCGGCCATGTGGCTGAAGGTGTCACGCGGCCCGAGAAATGCGACACTGGTGGGCTTCTCCAGGGCGCGAATCGCACTGATAACCTCGCGATAGATCGCCTGAAACGCCTTGTCGTCAAGGGGCCCCGAATTACATTGTGCCAACTTCTGAAACACGATCTTTTCCCGTTCCGGCACATAAATCGGCGCCTGCGCATTACGTTTTAATTCGCCAATGGCCTGGGCGGCGCGGGCACGTTCATTTAACGCTTGAATAATCTGCGCATCAAGGCTGTCTATTTTCTGGCGAAGTTCATCCAGGTTCAAGGTAATAGCTCCCTATGGGTTGCCTCGCGGTTATGACACGGCACGCAAACACACACGCTCGCACGGTTTCCCGCTGCGAGTGGACACCGCGACCATCTTACGACACCAATTATACCTGTGTCATGCGGGTATATGGCAATTCGGCGCGACCGGCGTGCGCGTCCCCGTCATTTTACGATTTCAATCGGCGCTTTTGCCACCATCAGCGATACATGACGCCCGCTGTCAAACCGCACACGGGCCTGAAACTTTTCATCCGCCCCTTTGGTGTACAACACGACGCCGCGTCCGAATCGGGCATGACGGATTACGTCACCGGACTTCAGCGGACGGGGTGTACTTGTCGGTTGTTGGGACGGCCTCGTTACACTATCGGCGGACGCGGCAGCGTCGGAAGCGTTCTCGCGTTCGGACTCAAGCAAACACAGCCGTTCTGCGCCGACTTCTTCGATAAAGCGGCTCGGGCGTCTGTTGGTGTTGGTGACGCCGTATACCATGCGGGCATCGGACGCGAGAAGGGTCAGGCGCTTGCGCGCGCGGGTCATGGCCACGTAGCATAAGCGCCGTTCTTCTTCGATATCCCCTTCGTCATCGTCGTAACGCACCATGGGAAACAGGTCTTCCTCCAGGCCGATGATATACACATGATCGAATTCCAGGCCCTTGGCGCAATGACAGGTCATAAGCGCCACGGTTTCGGCGTTTTCCTCAAAAGCGTCCACATCCGAAACAAGAGCCATCTCCTCCAGAAACCCTGCCAGACCCTTGTTCCGGGCGCGGGCATCATATTGGCGACAGGCCACAAGAAACTCATTCACCACTTCGATGCGCTCCCGTGCTTCCTTCGCGTCACTTTGCTCCACATAAGCGCGGTAGTCCGTGCAATCAAGCAATTCCTCCGCCAATGCCGCCACGGAACTGCTGCGGGCAGACACATGCAGCTTATCCAGAATGTCGGCCAGTTGAAGGGCGGCGCGTTGTGTGCGCGGCGAGATGCCCTCGTCCATTTCCGCTTCGCGCAATGCCTGTAGCAAAGGGATGTTTCGTTGTTCTGCGTAGTCCACCAGTTGGGCGCGGCCCACATCGCCGATGCCCCGGGGCGGCACATTCAAAATGCGTCGCAACGATTCATCGTCCGCCGGATTCTCCAGCAACCGGAGATAGGCGACAATGTCCTTGATTTCCTTGCGGCTGTAAAACTTAATGCCCCCCACCACGGTGTAGGGTATGCGTTGGGCACGCAACGCCTCTTCCACCAGCCGCGCCAGAACATGGGTGCGGTAGAACACGGCCACCGTTTCCGAAGGCTGCCGATGGCGCGCAATATCGTTAACCACAAACGCCGCTTCGTCTTCGGCATTATAGGCGCGGAAAAACGCGACGGGCATGCCTTCCCGTTGTTCCGTAAACAACCGTTTCCCCAAGCGGTTCTCATTATATGCCACCAATGCGTTTGCGGCATCAAGAATGGGCGCCGCACTGCGATAGTTCTGTTCCAGCCGATACGCACGGGCATCCGGAAAGTCCCGGGCAAAATCGAGAATGTTGTTGATGTCTGCGCCCCGCCACGAATAAATGCTTTGGTCTTCGTCGCCCACCACAAACAGGTTGCCTGCTTCGCCAAGACTGCGTGCAATGACATATTGGCTGCGGTTGGTGTCCTGGTACTCATCCACGAGAATATGCTGGAAGCGGCGGCGATACTTGGCACACACCTCCGGAAACCGTTCGAGCAGGAAGGCGGTCAACGCGGTAAGGTCGTCGAAGTCCAACGCGCCGCAGGCCTTCAGTACATCATGGTAGCGCTGCCACAATTCGCGATAGGTTTCTTCTTTGGGCGTTTCCGGGGCGTCACTCCAGGCCGGAAAAGGCTCCACATGCTTGACACTGCTGATAAAGCCAAGCGCATCGCGGGGCGATACAGGCATAAACCGCTTGGGCAGCTCCTTGACCAAACGTTTCATCAACGTCCGCTGATCCTGATCGTCAAAGATGGTGAAGTTGCGCGGGCGATGCAGTTGTTCCGCCTCGCGCCGCAATATCCACAGGCCGAACGAGTGGAACGTGCCGACAAACGACGGCACATAATCCAACGCGATGCGTTGGGCGAAACGGCGTTGCATTTCGTCGGCGGCCTTGTTCGTAAAGGTAAGGGCCAACAGGTTGCGCGGCGACACGCCGCGCTCCTCCACCAGCCACGCCATGCGCTCAATAATAACGCGCGTCTTGCCGCTGCCCGCGCCTGCAAGCACCAGAACGGGCCCGTCCGGCGCGGTTACAGCGGCTTGTTGCGCATCATTAAGTGTTATGGTGTTCATGGGGCGCTGCCCTTCCGTGACGGCTTTATCCTGTCGCGCATGTTGGTCCGTATTCGCCAAGCGAGGCGGCGGCGCGTTATCCGTAAGAAATCATCAAAAGCTGTCCGAGGTATCGAGCGTTTCATCGCGCGGCGCAACATCACGGCCTTCAATATGCGGGCCGGTCAGCATGTCGCGGTATGCCATGCCGGGCCCGATCATGGGATACACGAACGCGTATTTGTCCACCCGCACCTCCAGCAATGCCGGGCCGTCAAACGCGATAAACGCTTCCAACGCCGCTTGCAAGTCTTCATGCCGTTCGACCCGCCGCGCAAACTGAAACCCGTCGGCCTCGGCGGTTTTGACAAAGTCCTTGCTGTGCAGCGATTTGTCCGTGCCGGAAAAACGGCTGTCAAAATACAGCGACTGCCATTGCACCACCATGCCGTCGCCGTGATTGTTCATCAGCAACACTTTGACCGGCATATTGTAGTTGGTGCAGGTTTCCAGCTCGCCGATATTCATGCGCAAACTGCCGTCGCCATCAACATCAATCACCAGTTTGCCGGGATTCGCCGCCTGTGCGCCAATGGCGGCGGGCAGGCCAAATCCCATGGTGCCCATGCTGCCGGACGTTATCCACGTGCGCGGCTTCTTAAAATCAAAAAACTGGGCGCTAAACATCTGGTGCTGTCCCACGCCCGTCACGATAATGGCATCGCCTTTCGTCAGGTTGTTCAAACTTTCCAGCACGGCTTGCGGCTGGATGGCCTCGGCATCACGATTGAAATTGAACTTGTGACGCTTTTTCAAGGCGCGCACATGTTTAAGCCATTGCTTGTGTGTGATGTTCCAGTCTTTGCCGGCCCGCATTAACTCCTGGAGTGCAACGGCGGCATCGCCCACAAAATGCCAGTCCACCGGTTTCACCTTGCCGATTTCCGCGCCGTCTATGTCAATATGCGCAATCGCGGCGTTGGCGGCGAACTCTTTGGGCAACCCCGCCACGCGGTCGTCGAAACGCGCGCCCACGGCGATAAGCAAGTCGCACTCATCCACCGCATAATTGGCATAGGCCGATCCGTGCATGCCCAGCATGTTCAGGCAGAGGTCGCTTTGGGTATCCACTGCGCCAATGCCCATGAGCGTGGTAACGGCCGGCACCTGGAATTGTTTCATAAAGGCGCGCAGTTCTTTGACGGCGTTGCCGATGATCACGCCGCCGCCCACGTACAGCAGAGGCCGCTTTGCGCGTTTCAGCATCTTCAGAAACGCACCCGCCGTGTCTTTGTCCATCTTCTTTCGGGTGAGGGCATTGACCCGGTCCTGATACCCGTGCAAGTTCAAAACGCTCTTGCTGTCATAGGGCCCTTCCCAGTTCTGCACGTCTTTGGGAAGATCTATCACAACAGGGCCCGGCCTGCCGCTGCGCGCAATCTGAAAGGCGGTGCGCACCGTGGCGGCCAACTCGGTCGGGTCTTTTACCAGAAATACGTGCTTGGCGCAGGCGCTCATGAGATTGAACACCGGCGCTTCCTGAAATGCGTCGGTGCCGATGACCGAACGCGCAACTTGGCCGCATATCAACACCATCGGCACGGAATCGGCCATGCAGTCGCGCACGGGCGTGGCGCTGTTGGTGGCGCCCGGCCCCGACGTCACGATGGACACGCCCACCTTGCCGGTGGCACGGGCATAACCGGCCGCCATAAACCCCGCGCCCTGTTCGTTGGCGGGCACTATCAAGTTCACGCCGTTTTCAGGGTTGTTGCGGTTATATCGGAAGATGGCGTCATACGTCGGCAGGATGGCGCCGCCACTATAACCGAAGATGGTGTCCACGCCCTCATCAACAATTGCCTGTATCGTCATATCGGCGCCGCTCATGACCACGCCGTGATTCTTCGATTTGTTTTTTTCTTTTCCAACCATGATGCTGTTCTCTCTTGTTTGCGGATATGTCTACACCGTCTGCATAAATGCTTGTGATATACATGAAACACATTGGAAGCGACTGCTTCTTCCCTGCTGCAAACAGGGGCGGATGCATCGCGCTGCGGTACATGGAGCGCCGCTATGCGGGCGACTTGTTGCGCAATAACAAAAACGCGAGCGCCATTGTATCAACGGCGCTCGCGGAATTAGGCACGCAACGGTAAGATCAGGCGTCCTTTTCCGGTTCCTGCGCCGTGTCGTCCACAGGCGCTTCCGGTACACCTGACACGGGGGTCTCCTGATCCGCGTCTTCAGTTGTCTCGTCTGGCGATTCAGTCGGTTCGGCAGGCGCTGCTTCCTCTTCCTGCGCGGGGGCGGATGCCGCCGCATCGTCTGCAGGCGCTGCTTCTTCCTCGGTTGCCGCCGCTTCTTCCGCAGGCGCGGTTTCAGACGGCTCTTCGGCTGGCGCCGCCGCTTCTTCCGCAGGTGCGGTTTCAGACGGCTCTTCGGCAGGCGCCGACGCCTCTTCCACAGGTGCGGTTTCAGACGGCTCTTCGGCTGGCGCCGCCGCCTCTTCCGCAGGCGTCGCATCGGATGCCGCTTCTTCAGGGGCGTCCGTTGCCGTTTCTTCCGCTTCCTGTGCAGGCGCGTCTGTGTCCGGTGCTTCCTCGTTGCTTTCTGTTTCCGGCGCTTCCCGCTGGGTTGCACGTTCCGATTCTACGCGGGTCATGGCCGCGACCAAATCCTGGGCAACGTCGGACAGGCTGCGTCCGGCCTGAAGCATGCTTTGCGGGACGGCGCCGGACAATGCGGCTTTGACATCCACGGGCCCGTCGTCGCCGCTTCCATCATATTCCTGCATGGTTTCGCGGTTCATATCGCGTTCATATTCGCGCAAGCTCAGTCCAATACGACGGTCTGCCGCGCCAATACTAATTATTTTGGCCTTAACCTTGTCGCCCACTTTCAGCAACTCTTCAGGATGTTCCACACGTTCATTGGCCAGCTCGCTGATATGGATAAGTCCTTCCACACCATTATCAAGCCGTGCGAAAGCACCGAAAGCGACCAGCTTCACAACTTCGACTTCCACATGGCTGCCAATGGGCAAACTTTCAACAACCGACAGCCACGGATCCGGCTGCATTTGCTTCAACCCGACGCTTATCTTTTCGGCTTCCGGGTCAATGCTCAGCACCTGCACTTCAATCTCCTGGTTACGTTCCAACAAGTCGTTGGGGTTGTTAATTTTCTTTGTCCAGGAGAGGTCGCTCACATGAAGCAGCGCATCTATGCCGTCCTCAATCTGGACGAATGCGCCGTAATCGGTCATATTGCGGACAATCCCTTTGATCGTGGAACCGACGGGATACCGTTCGCCCAGTTGTTTCCACGGATTGGGCTGGGTTTGTTTGATGCCGAGCGCAATCTTTTCTTCGTCTTTGTCAACGCTCAGGATCATGACGTCAACTTCTTCGCCTTCTTTCAACATCTCGTTGGGATGGCGCACCCGGCGCGTCCAGCTCATTTCACTGACATGCACCATGCCTTCCACGCCTTCTTCCAGCTGCACAAAGGCGCCGTAATCGGTCATGTTGGCCACACGCCCGCGCATAATCGAACCCACCGGATACCGTTCCGCAACCGTTTCCCACGGGTTTTCCGTTTTCTGTTTCAGGCCCAGGCTGATGCGCTCGGTGGTGGGGTCGAAACTCAAGACCATCACTTCAAGTTTATCCCCCACTTGCACCACTTGCGAGGGGTGCTTGACGCGGCCCCAGCTCATGTCCGTGACATGCAACAGGCCATCAATGCCGCCTACATCCACGAAGGCGCCGAAATCGGTGATGTTCTTCACTTCGCCTTCAATGGTCGCGTTCACTTCAATGCGTTCGAGCAGGTTCTTCTTCTCTTCCGCGCGTTGTTCTTCAAGCAGTCGGCGGCGGCTGACCACCACGTTGCGGCGACGCCGGGTCAGTTTTACAATCTTCACTTCCATGCGTTCGCCGATGTATTTTTCAAGGTCGCCCGTGGGCCGGAATGTCAACTGGCTGGCGGGCATAAAGGCATCCACCCCAATATCCACTTTTAAGCCGCCCTTCACGCGGCGGGTGATGACCCCTTCAATAACGCCGTCGTTATTGTAGATCTCCTGCACATGTTCCCAGTTCTTGATCCGGTCCGCCTTGATTTTCGACAAGACCGGGGCGCCCGTTTCGTTCTCCGGCTCGTCAATGTAGAAATCGTAGTGTTCGCCCACGGCTACTTCGTCCGTATGGGCAAATTCGCCGGCGTCCACAATGCCCTCGCTCTTGTAGCCGATGTCAACGAGGATGCGGTCATCGGTGATATTGACCACCTTGCCGCGCACCACTTCACCTTCTTTGAAGTTTTGCGGCGTTTCCTCCAACAGCTGGGCCATGTCGGCGCCTTCAAGTTGTGCGTTCAGTTCGGCCTCCAGGTCATCTGAAAGATCCCGGGCCGGTTGCGATACCATGTGTTGTTCGTTCATTAGTTTTCCTGACTCCTTACGTAAATTGGGAATTTCCGCGAAATGCGGCAGTATGGTATTCTATCAGGAAATAAGAAAGCCTTTCAACTTTAATGCACAGGATGTATGAACACCGGCGACGCCCGCAACCCGGCGGTACAGGGCAAGCCCGGAGAATCGGCGTTTTGGGGGGAGACCTCACAAGACGAAAAGGTACAACAGTCTCATGATGTTTTCCGAAGAAGACATACGCGCACAACAACAAGCGCGTGATGCGATGATTGCCAAGCACATCGTGCCCCGCGGCGTCCAAGACCCCCGGGTTATTGACGCGATGCGGCGCACGCCCCGACATTTGTTTGTGCCGGCGGAAAAAAAGGACGACGCGTATCTGGACCACCCCCTGCCCATTAGCTGCAAGCAGACAATATCACAACCCTATATCGTGGCCGCCATGACCGAGATGCTTCACTTGACGCCCGAGGCGCATGTGCTGGAAGTCGGGACCGGCTCCGGTTATCAAACGGCGGTGCTGGCAACGATTGCCAAACAGGTGACATCGGTGGAGCGGCACGCGGATCTGGCCGAAACGGCGCGGCAACGGCTTGATGGGTTGGGGTATGGGAATGTGCATATTGTTATTGGCGACGGCACCTGCGGATATGCGGCTGCAGCGCCTTATGAGGCCATCTTGGTTACGGCGGCGACTCCGGACATCCCCGAACCGCTGCAAACACAATTGGCGGTCGGGGGCCGTCTGGTGGCGCCTGTGGGCAGCAAGGATGTGCAACATCTTGTTACGTTGGTTCGTGAGGACAGCGCCACGTTTACGCGCCATGTCGGTTTTGCATGTCG
>SKQZ01000145.1 GCA_007118765.1 Candidatus Hydrogenedentota bacterium | reverse complement strand
GTGCCACGGCATGCCCCGAAGCAGATGTTTCCGTGATCTCCATGCGGCAGTAAGCACTGTGGAAGCAGACGCCGTGCTTGACGTTACCCCGCAGCAGGTGCGCCGTGAGGTGTGCATCACGGCGTTGGACGGGGGGTTGCATGTGTTGTGTGAAAAACCGCTGGCAGACACCATTGAAAACGCACAGGCATTGACGGCCCATGCCCGGCAGGCCAACCGCACGTTGATGGTGGCGCAAAACTATCGATATCAGCCGGTGGTGCAAACGGCCCGCCGCTTTATTGCTCGGGGCCTGCTTGGCCGCGTGGGGTATGTGGGCGTCTCTTTTCACAAAGGCCCGCACTTTGGCGGTTATCGCGAAAAGATGGCCTATCCACTGCTGCTGGACATGACCATTCACCATGTTGACATGATGCGGTGCATTCTGGGTACTGACATTGCGGCTGTACAGGGCATCAGCATCAATGCGCCGTGGAATTGGAACAAAGGGGACGCGACGGTGGCGGCCTGTCTGGAGATGACCGACGGGGTGGGCGTGAATTACTTCGGCAGCTGGGTCAGCCGGGGCTGGGAAACGGATTGGAACGCCCAGTGGCGCATTGAAGGTGAAAAGGGAACGCTGCTTATTGAAGACAGCAAGGTGTATGTAAGCGACAAACACAGCACCCGCCGCAAAGTGCCTCTTATGAAAATGGCACACACCCATCAAGCATGGTTATTGGATGCATTCGCAACAACGTTGCAGAAAAAGATGGAACCTGAGACCAGCGCCGGGAATAATCTCAATAGTCTGGCGGCAACCCATGCAATGACGCGTGCTGTGCGCGAGCTACGCCGCGTCCCTGTTGAAGAACTATTGCAGTGACATTACACGACAACAAGTATTTCGCGCCCTTTCCGCTTTTTCTGGCGGCGGCGCTGTTTATTCTCGCGAGTCCGGTGTTTTGGATGGGCGTTGAAGCGCCCGGTCGCGACCGCCCCGGGATAACATCGGACAACGCGGATCTCCACCTTGAAATCGCACCTGCCATGCAATATGGCTTTTCCCGATTGCGGGCGGGGGAGATGCCGCTGTGGAATGACCGGCAACTGTGCGGCGTTCCTTTCTTCGCAAACCCCGTCCACGGTCTGTTACAACCGCTGAATGTAGGGTTTTTAGTGCTTGACACTCCCCGGGCCTTGGCGCTTCATGGCTTCCTTTCGTTATCGCTGATGGGTTTCTTTACGGTGCTGTTGCTGCGCGCAATGGGCACGGGATACGTGTCGGCAGCCCTCGGAGGCATGGTATACATGTGCTGTGGCGCGGTGGCGGCGGCCATGTCGCGGCCGGGCATTGCCAATGTACTGGTCTGGATGCCGCTGTTGTGCTGTATTCTGCGTAGCCATGCACATAAGCCCCGCTTGCTTTCCGTGGTGTCGGGCGGATGTGTGCTGGCTTTCCTGTGGTTGTCCGGGGCGCCGATGATCTCCTTTGTCGTTACGCTCTTTTGCGCTGCCTACGCGTTGGCGCTCGGTTTGTTTGGTGTGGAGGCGGACGCCACGCCCAACAACAACGCCGCCGAAAGCATTCTGTCATCACGGCTGGGGGGGCTTCTTGCCATGCTGCTCATGGCCCTTGGCCTGACTGCCGTGCAATGGATACCGACGCTTGCGTGGGCACGCACTCTTGACGCACCCCTTGCTTTCTTCACACGCTTTGCAGTGCCCGGTCGCATGCCGACGGGTCATGCCGCGCTGTTGACACAACTGCTGCAACCCCGTTCCGGCACCTTGCCCGCCTTGGGTTATGTTGGCGTGTCAACACTGTTATTGTTGCCTGCGGCGTTTTTTCACCGCATTCCGCGCTGGGAGCGTTCCTTCTTTGCGCTGTCGGCGGCGCTTTTGTGGTTGGGAGCGCTCGCGTTTGCCAACGGCGCATCCGATGCACCGTGGACAGCTTTGGTATATCCCGCCGTATTCGCCGTGGCCTTGCTGGCGGGGTTGGGCGCAGACCGATTGTTTATGCCCAGGCGCACTACGCTGACGCCCCGCTTGTGGGGGCCGCTCGTGCTGGTGGGCGTTGTATTCCTTGTCCTTTTCCTTGTCGCACCCGCGGCCACCCGGGGGCGCATGGCGCCCGTCCTGTTGGCGTTGGGTACGTTTGCGATATTTCGAACGCGCTGGGCGAGCGTGCTCAGCGGTGTCATTCTTCTCTTGCTATTGTTTGTTGACTTGAGCGCAGCCAGCAGCAATTACGGCAGTCATCCCTTTTTTACCTCCGCAGTGGGCATTCCATTGTCTGAAGAGACAAAGGCCGACATACGCGATGTTGCCTTGGAAGATCGCGTGATGATCAGCGCCGCCGCCAACAGCGATCTGATACATCCCAGTGTTGGACTGACAGACGGAGTGCGCGTGGCGGGAGGTGCAGGCTATCCGCTCACACCGGCGCAGGCAATCTGGTGGCAAGCCCTGACCGGGCATCCTGTGGACGCCGACACGGTACTGGACGTATCCGCTGATTCGCCCCATGCGCTGCTGTTGAATCTTATGGCCGCCCGTGCTGTGGTGGTTGCCCAAGAGGGTGGCTTGGCGACCGGGTCCGCGCCGGGCCTGCGATTGCGTCGCCGTGGCGAGGCACATGGTGTCACCGTTTACGAAAACGAAAACGTGGCGCCACGGTTTTCGTGGGCGACCGCATGGCGATTGGCGCTTGACCTGCCGGCCGTCATGGCCGCCATCGGTGAAACGGACTTTGATCCCAGGCACGAATGCGTTGTGCTTCCTGATGCATCTGCCAGAAGCCATCTGGCGCGCACGGTGCCTGACGGACGTGGCACACCCGGCCAAGCACCGACGGATGGCGTGATGATGCGCACCCATATTGTGGCGCATGAAGACACGCCGGAGCGGTTGGTGGTTTCCGTGGAAAATGCGGCGCCGGGGATTCTGGTGGTGAGCGATACCCTGACGCCCGGCTGGCGTGCCTATGTGGATGGGCAGCGCGTTCCGATCCTGGCCACCAACGGGTTGTTTCGCGGCATCGTGCTGGGACCCG
>SKQZ01000237.1 GCA_007118765.1 Candidatus Hydrogenedentota bacterium | reverse complement strand
TTACATCGTGTTGTTATGAGAATCAAACACAGTAGTAATAAAATGATTGACTTTTTTGTCCGTTTATGATATTATATTGCTGAGGATACAGTATGACTTGTCTTGAACAACGAGCACGGAGTTGTATCACAGGCGTTATTCGCGCCTGGGCACGGGGAGAATGCCTCTTGTCGCAAAATAAGCGGGGGGATACAATCTCTTTTCAGCGGTGGAGTATTGGCACAAGCCGAGCAATAGCAGTTGTAGCGCCGGCGGCGCACACGTTGCCCACCATGCGCGGTCATTATATCCTGCCTGGCCTCGGAACGCGCATACCGGGGCCTGCCGGCACGCAGGGAATCCCCAGCCTTTTAGCAACCGCGGATACCTCCCTGTTCTCACCCGCCTGTGTCCCGTCCTTATCTTTCACGATCCCCGCCGTTATCAAAGCCTGTTTGGAGTATGGCCGTCCCTGCTTGTGTGCAGCAGGCGGTCTGTCTGCCTGTTATATACCCCTCAACAAGGAGCATTGCCATGAGTAATCGGACCCCGCTGAATAATGTAATCGCCTACGGCATGGCTATATGTGCAGTTGGCGTTGCTGTTGCATGTCCCGTTGCTGCGCAGCAAACCATGCCGCTGCAACAAGAGTATGAGACCGCTTTTGACTTGGCCACTTCCGGAGCGGCCTTTGATGCCGCCGTCTTGCTTTTTGAAGCGGTGCGGGAGTTGCCCGGCGACGATCCCGCCTTGGCCGAAGCGCTCATCGGCCCTGCCCAGCTGCTGGTGTTTATTGCCGCTTCGTTGACGGATTATAACGACTGGATGCGGTTCTTAAACCATGTGGTGGATGAGGACAATCATGTGACCGACCAGCTCATCGCGTCGGGGTTGCGCGCAGGCATGCCGGGACAGGGCCGTCGTTTTGTCGGATACCACGGGCTCAAGACTGCGTCCGGAGATGAACACCAGGCGGTGAAGGTCGCCGCGCTGTTCGCCCGGGCCGCGCCGTACTGGCTGGCGAACATGCCCCAGAACCGGAACGAATATCACAGTGCGGTCGCCGAAATGGTGTTGCGCTATCCCAACCTGAGCCTGTCGCGTCATGTCATCGAGATGTCGGTGTGGCGTACGGCGAAGGAAGCGGCCATGTCAGGCGAGCGCGATGTGCATTTGTTTCAGGATGTGTTATATGCGGGCGGACGGGAGGAACCGATATTGGCTGTGTCGCCCGGGTTGCAGGCAATAAAACAGGCGTTGCCTTCGCTCAACATCAAGGATATTGACGACGCAACCATCGCCCAGTTGGCGGATTTGCTGAATGAAGCGCGCGACCCGGAGGTGCGCTACGCGTTGCTGTGCTTACTAGACAGGCTCGAGTTAACGCCGAAATGGCGCGCGTTGTTGCGCAGTGCGCTGCAGCGGCTGGCGCGGCCCATGCCGCGTACCGCAGACGAGGCCCTGGCGCGGTTGATGCTCGTCCATTTCGCATTGGAAGATGGCAATGACGGATTGCTGCGCGCACAGTTGGCACAGCTGATGCCAAGCAAACCGTTGCCGCCCACGCCCGAACGCAACCTCTATGTCGAATACGTCTGGGCCGCGCGTCAGGCGGCGGGCTATTTCACGCGCTACGGACGCTACGGCCCCGCAAAGCAGGCACACGAAGCGCTCGCGAACCGGTTCCCCACAACACGGGTGGCACAACAGGCATTGGAGGCCATCAACGCGATGGACACCGATCCGGTGGCGGCGAGCCTGAAAGCCATTGACCAGCACGCACGCCTGGAGCGGAAGCGAAAACCGGTCTTTGACAAGGAGGCGCTGTATAACGACATTATTGACAACACCGACTTCTCGCCGTTGCGCCAAGCCCTGCTCGCACGTACACGGTCGGAACAAGATGATGAACGGCCCGGCGGTCCGCCCTCGGCACGCCCGGGACACCCGGCGCGACGCTAAATTACGGAACCATTACAAAAGAAAAAGGTTTTTCTCCAAAAATATGACGGTGTAAAACGGGAGGACGTGGCAAAATGATACATAAAGAGACAACACAAAAACGATGCCCGGGCCATGTAAAATGTCTTGGCATGGCCGTGCTAATCGGTATGCTCGTAGTAGGCGCAGGCTGCAATGACGATCCGCCACCCCCGCCCGATAACCCGTGGGAACCATGTGAATGTGAAGAACCGGAATTCACATTGACAGTGGGTGGAGCGGGAGTGGACCCCGACCGAATAACCGTGGATCCTGACAGAGCGCTCTACACAAAAGGTGAACTGGTATCGATAACCTACGATATACCAGCTGACACCCGGCTGGCTTACTGGTGGGTGAGCCCAAACTCGCATTTGGCCCACTACGCGCATGACACCACCATTTATCTATATATGGCAGAGGACACTGTTGCATATGCTTCTGTTCGGAGTAATATGGCGCAGGTACTTGTTGCAAACGACAACGTGAATGCCGGTACGGTAGAAGACGTGGGGACAGGTTGGTTTGTGTATGGCAGCAACGTGACCTTGTCGGCAACACCCAACGATGGCTATGAAGTAGATTATTGGAAGGCTGCTAACAATAGGGGGACACAGTGGCGCAGCAATGAAATTACCGTAAAAGCGGAAGGAGAAAATCTATACACGGTGTATTGGAGACAGACTGACGATGACTGTTCGTATACGTTCCATACAGGAGAGGTGTCTGTATCCGGAGACGGAGAGGCTGAAGTCTTTACTGCGGCAAGTGACCACTTATCGCATCTTGCACCTTTCGCTCACTCATCTTCTAAAACGACATATTATTTTAATGCCCATTGCAGGCCAGATCCGGGGTATGATTTGGTGTATTGGCACTGGACGCCACCCAATGACAATGTGCCACGGTATTTCGTCGGCACCCCACGCACAGACCCCACATCAAGATATATGCTGGGCCGCAAATCGCTATCTTCCCTCGGAAGTACCACTTTCGAGGCGCACCTTACGAAAACGGTTTCGTTGGATGTCGAGATCAATGGACAGGGCGTGGTGACCAGCCCAAGTTTTAAGGTGGCGTGGA
>SKQZ01000345.1 GCA_007118765.1 Candidatus Hydrogenedentota bacterium | reverse complement strand
TTTTGCGCAGGCCGCCGGCTGACAGCGTGTTATTACACGTCGAAGTCGGCGGGCAAGCAAAGTGCCTGATATGGTGTAAGATTCGCAGGCGCAACAGAAATCTTGTGAAATATGCGGGTTAGGTAAGGTTAGTTTTTTTTGCTCCATGCAGGATTGCCGTCAGGGCGGCATACGGGCGATCCCTTCGTCCGTGCGTGCAGGCTATGTATCCCCCGGAAACACAGGAAGGCAGTGTTCCCCAAACCCTTGTAATAAAAAACGGAATATGAGGAGACGAATGTATGCCATTAGTACCTATGCGACAAATTTTGGATGAGGCCGCCAAAGGCGGTTATGGCGTTGGCGCGTTTAATGTCAACAACATGGAACAGATACAGGCCATTATGGAAGCGGCCAACGACACCAACAGCCCGGTGATAATCCAAGCCAGCCGCGGCGCGCTGAAATACAGCAAAATGATTTATCTCAAGAAGCTGATGGAAGCGGCTGTGGAAGAGTATCCCCATATTCCGGTTGCCATGCACCTTGATCATGGCAACAGTTTGGAAACCTGCAAGCAGGCCATCGATCTGGGATTTACCTCGGTCATGATGGATGGGTCGCTGGCGGAAGACGGCAAGTCGCCCAACAGCTATGAAGACAATGTGAAGGTTACGTTGCAGGTAGTGGAATATGCGCATCCGCTCGGCGTTACCGTGGAAGGCGAGTTGGGCTGCCTCGGCGGCATTGAAGATGGTCACGGTGCGGGCTTGAGCGCGGAGGAAGTGGATGAGCATTTGACGGACCCCGTACAGGCGGAAGACTTTGTCGAAAAGACAGGGTTGGATGCGTTGGCCGTTGCCATCGGCACCAGCCACGGCGCTTACAAATCCGGCCGCAAAGACCCGGAAACCGGCGAAATGTTACCGCCAAAACTGGCCATGGAACGCATCCATGAGATTCATAAACGCATGCCCAATTGCCACATGGTGATGCACGGCTCCAGTTCGGTACCCAAGGAGCTGGTGGATATCATCAACCAGTTCGGCGGCAACATGCCCGATACCTTCGGCATACCTGTCGAGCAAATCCAGGACGGAATCAAACATGGTGTGCGCAAGGTCAACGTGGACACGGACAGTCGGCTGGCCATCACCGGCGCCATTCGCAAGGTTTTTGTGGAAACCCCCGAGAAATTTGACCCGCGCGATTACCTGAAGCCCGCCCGTGCAGCGGCATACGATGTCTATTTGGCGCGTATGAAGGCTTTTGGACAGGCAGGCCACGCAGGCGACTATGAACCCATGACCTTGGAAGACGCAAAATCCCTTTACAAATAACCGGGGTTGTATGCCCTTGTTGTAACTACATCGTATTATGCTGCAATTGTCATGCCACGCGGGACACATCCATCCCCGCGGACATGCAGTGCCATTATTGGTATGGGTTGTACTTTTCCCAGCCGGAAACACCCGCAATTATCAAAGGAATTGAGTTATGTGTGGAATCGTAGGTTATATTGGCGATAAGAATCCAACGGAAGTTATCATGGCCGGATTACATCGTCTTGAGTACCGTGGTTATGATTCGGCCGGTGTCGCCGTTGTGAACGACCAGGGTCTTGACTGCGTGAAGAGCCTCGGCAAATTGAAAGTAATGGATGCGCTCCTTGCCGAACGCCCCATTACGGGCGCTTTGGGCATCGGCCACACGCGCTGGGCCACCCACGGCGTACCAAGCGAGGACAACTCGCATCCCCATTTTGACATGGACAAAGAAATTGCCGTGGTACACAACGGGATCATAGAAAATTACCAAGCGCTCCGTGCATCGCTCGAAGCGGATGGCATCACGTTTCGGAGCCAGACCGATACCGAAACCATTGCCCACCTGGTGCGTAAGTACTATGCGGGCGACCTGTTCAAAGCCGTACAGCGCGCGCTGCAGGATGTGGAAGGCGCCTATGCCATCGGCGTCATCTGCAAAGACAACCCGGACGTAATGATCGCCGCCCGTCATGGCAGCCCACTGATTGTCGGCATGGGCGAGGACGAGGCATTCATCGGCTCCGATGTGCCCGCCATCATGAAATATACCCGCGACGTTTACTACATTGACAACGGCCAGGTGTGTGAGATCAAGCGTGGGCAAGTGCGCATTGAAGACCTTGACGGCAACCCCGTGACACTGGAAATGACCCACGTGGATTGGGACGATGCCGCCGCTGAGAAAGAGGGCTTCCCACACTTCATGCTCAAGGAAATCAACCAGCAGCCCGAGGTTATTCGCAACACATTGCGCGGACGTGTTGAAGAAGGCTCCGACGAAGTGCGGTTGCCGGAGATGAACATCAGTGTTGACGAACTCAAAGCCTGCCAGAAGATTACCATCGTGGCCTGTGGCACCGCATGGCACGCCGGCATGGTCGGCAAGTATCTCATTGAGAAATTCGCCAAGGTGCCGGTGGAACTTGATTTGGCATCGGAATATCGCTATCGCAACCCGATTGTGCCGCCCAACACCATCATGATTCCCGTGTCGCAAAGTGGCGAAACCGCCGATACCCTTGAAGCAATCCGCATTGCCAAGAGTCTGGGCGCAAAAGTCGCTTCCATTGTGAACGCCGTCGGTTCCAGCGTAGCACGTGAATCCCACGGTATAATTTACCAGCAGGCGGGACCTGAAATCGGCGTGGCATCCACCAAAGCGTACACATCGCAAGTAACCGCGTTTTCGCTGTTTACCATTTGGTTGGCCGAGTCACGGGGCGTCATGGACAAAGCGCAGGCCAAACAGATGATTGCGCACCTGCGTGCCATTCCCGACAAGATTCAGACTATCCTTGACAATCAAGATGTGATTAAGCGACTTGCAGCCACACCAAAATATCGCGACGCACAAAGCGCCTTGTACCTCGGACGCAGTTTCAACTTCCCGAGCGCCCTTGAAGGCGCCCTGAAACTGAAAGAGATCAGTTATATTCATGCCGAAGGGTACGCCGCAGGCGAAATGAAGCATGGGCCCATCGCATTGGTGACCGATGAACTTCCGGTCGTTTGCATTGCCACCCAAGGCGACACCTATGAAAAAATGGTCTCCAACATACAGGAAATCAAGGCGCGTGACGGACTGGTGATCTCCGTTGCCACTGAAGGCGACAAGCATATTCTGGCGCACAGCGAAGATATTATTTACATCCCCGAATGCTACGAGCCGTACAGCCCCATCCTGGTGGCCGTGCCGCTCCAGCTGTTCTCCTATTATGTCGCCGTCAATCGCGGTTGTGACGTGGACCAGCCCCGTAATCTGGCAAAAAGCGTTACCGTAGAATAGACGGGATTATCCCGATACGACCCGTATCAACTCACGCCGGATGCACCATGCATTCCGGCGTTTCTTTTCCTTCGAAACGCTAATATCCTTCTGTTTCGTATCATTTTGACGGGGATAAAGGTTGCATGCGCCGCGATTTGCCGGTATACTTCCTACATTATGGTACTGTTTTAATGCGACTGGAGAGGAACAAAACGACATGCCCACTGACACAACCACTGTACGCCGTGAAGTCGCTGAGCTTACGTTGCTCTATGAGATTAGCGAGATTCTGGACAGAAGTGTTGATCTGCGCGATGAATTGGGGCCTGTACTTAAAGTAATCGCCAAACGTACCGGCATGTTGCGTGGTACCATTGCATTGCTCAACCGCACCAAAGATGAAATTGTTATTTGTGCCGCCCACGGCCTGTCAGCGAAACAGTTGGAACGGGGGCGTTATCATATTGGCGAAGGCGTGGTGGGAACCGTTATGCAGACGGGGCGCGCTGTCGTCATTCCGCGCATATCCGAAGAACCCCTGTTCTTAAACCGCACCAATGCACGCAAGGGACTTGCCCGCAAAGACATTTCCTACATTTGCGTCCCCATCAAAATGGAAACGTCGGTTATCGGCACGCTCAGCGCAGACCGGATTTTTGAGGAAAACATTTCGCTCGAAGAAGACCTGCGGCTCATGTCCATTATTGCCTCGCTCATTGCGCGTGCGGCACGGTTGCGACAACGTACACAAGAGGAACACGACCGGCTATTACGAGAGAATACGCGGTTGCAGGAAGAATTGCGCAAGAAATTCCATCCGGCGAACATGATCGGCCGCAGCAAAGCGATGCAGCGGGTATTCGACATGATTTTTCAGGTGGCCAAGAGCGATGCGACCGTTCTTATTACGGGCGAAAGCGGCGTTGGCAAGGAACTGGTGGCGCAGTCCATCCACTACAACAGCGCCCGCGCGCCCAAACCGTTCGTGCGCGTAAACTGCGCCGCCCTGCCGGAAAACATCATTGAAAGCGAACTGTTCGGGCACGAGAAGGGCGCATTTACCGGCGCAGTACGCGAGCGCAAAGGCCGTTTTGAACTGGCGCATCACGGCACCATCTTCCTTGATGAAATCGGTGACTTGTCACCACAGATGCAAATACGACTGTTACGCGTATTACAAGAACGCGAATTTGAACGTGTCGGCGGTTCGGACACCATCCAGGTGAACGTGCGCGTCATTGCCGCAACAAACCGCAATTTGGAACAGCTTATGGCGACGGAAGCATTTCGTCAAGACCTCTTCTATCGGCTTAATGTATTTCCAATCAATGTGCCGCCATTGCGTGAACGGCGAACGGACATCCTCGAACTGGCCAATTTCTTCGTGGAAAAATACAGCCATGACAATGGCAAATATGTGCGTCGCATATCCACGCCCGCCATTGACATGATGATGAGTTACCATTGGCCGGGCAATGTGCGTGAATTGGAGAATTGCGTTGAGCGTGCCGTACTGTTAACCAATGACGATGTCCTGCACGGCCATCACCTCCCCCCCACGTTGCAAACTTCCGAGGCCAGCAATACCATCATAAAGGGCACCTTGGAAGAAACGCTGGAACGGGTGGAACGTGAAATGATCGTGGAGGCATTGAAAGATACCCGCGGTAACAAGGCCAGGGCGGCCCGTCAATTGGGCATTAGCGAACGCCTGATGGGCTTACGCGTTAGAAAGTACAAGATTGACCCCAAACGATACAAAACATAAGTGCGCCACTTACAACGGCGGTGTGCTTTTTGCTTTTATGATCTTGTGCGCATTATACTATCATCTGTGTAGTAATACAGACGTTGTACGTGACTTAACGATAGGAATGGTTATTACCCTAAACATACTGTTTTCCTTGTCGTGCAGCGTCACAAAAACACAGTGGGCGTTGCGAGTTTATGGTGAAAGGTGTATTGCGGTATTACGAAATACATCCGTCGCCAGTGGAATTTTGGCTTTGGGTTGGCAGCACTACTATTATGCAGGGGTTTTAGGTCATGTTAAAGTTTGAAGCTGGAAGCACTATTGCGGACAGGTACGTTATTAAGGAGAAACTCGGCCAAGGGGGCATGGGCGCGGTGTTCTTGGCAGAGGACACAAAGACCGGGCGCACGGTAGCACTAAAAACATTGTTGGACAAGTACAGTAAGAACCAACATGCCGCCGTCCGTTTTGTGCGCGAGGCGAACACGCTTATCCGTCTCAAACATCCTTACATCATGAAAATTTATGATGCGCGCCGTTGGGAAGACACCCTCTTTTACGTCATGGAATATGTGGAGGGCAAGAGTCTGCGCCAATGGCTGAAAGAGCGAAAAAAACTGCCCCTGAACTCCGTTGTGCGTGTACTGTGCCTTATATCGGACGCATTGACCCATGCCCACCGGCTCACCATCCATCGCGATCTCGCGCCGGAGAACATCATGGTGCTGGCTGATGGTTCCGTACGGCTGTTGGATTTTGGACTGGCCAAACTTGACGACCGATATAAAGACCTGACCTGTGCAGGCACCAACTTGGGACGCATTGAATATATTGCGCCGGAGCAGCAGATTGACCCGGCCAAAGTAGACAAACGTGCGGACATTTATCCCCTGGGCATTATGTTTTTTGAATTGCTGGTGGGGCGTCGTCCGAGATTTCAGGAAAAAATAACGTCGGTATGTCCCGAACTTCCGCCCGAAGCCGATGCGTTTTTGGAAAAAGCAACTGCATCCAACCCTGAAGAGCGGTTTGCCACGGCTCACGCGTTCCGCGATGAACTATTGCGCGTGTATAAGATTGCGCAAGGCGAAATACCCGCGCAACCAGAAGCCAAGAAGAAAGAGCCTCGCTTCATGGGCAAGATGATGCAGTGGCTACGCGGCATGTTCAAAAGCAAAGCCGCCGCCTGAACTAACCCCGATATTTCACCCCGCCGTGGCGGGGTTGCGCCCGCGCATCTTACGCCATCTCAAGCACTTTGCTTGCCCGCCGACTTCGACGTGTCTTAACACGCTGTCATCCGGCGACCTGCACAAAGCACTTGACCTGACGCAACCTTCGCAGGCTCACGACGAAACCCTGTGAAATATCCGGGCTAAAGCGTAATTACGTGCGTCGCCAAAAGGCGGGTACGAAGAGCACGGCAATGGCATACAGTTCCAAACGCCCCATGGCCATAAGCACGGACAGCAGCACCTTGCCCGGTGTTGGAATAAAGGCATAGTTTTCCACCGCTCCCACCATTTCCAACCCGGGGCCGATGTTATTGAGGGTTGCCACTACCGAAGTGAACGCTGTTTGTGCAGGCAATCCCATGCCGGAGAGCACCACGACACTCGCCCCCAACACCACCATGTGGATCAGCACATAGGTCAACACCGAGCGCTGCAATTCTTCTTCCACAATCATCTTATCCACGCGCAACACCCGTATATGTTTTGGACGGAAGGCACGATCCAAGTGATGCCAAATAACTTTTCCGAGAATGAGGATTCGCGCCACTTTCAGACCGCCGCCGGTAGAACCGGAACAGCCGCCCACAAACATCAACAGCACCAGCAATGCCCGCGAAAAGAACGGCCATAGGTTGAAGTCTGCGGTGCAATATCCGGTGGTGGTCATGATGGATACGGTTTGAAACAGGGCCGTGCGCAACGCGCCCGCCCAACCGAGTTCCGTTGCCACTTCCCGGCTTGATTCTGCCCCCGCCGCCATCCCTTGCACACCAAGCAGATTTGCTGTAATCAGAAGCGCAGATATTCCCATGAGGGCGATATACAACCGCCACTCCGAATTGTTCATCACCTTTCGCCATTCGCCCCGCGACAGACAATACAACAAACCGAAACTCGTCCCTGCAATCACCATAAACACCACGATGATAAGCTCCACAAAAACACTGTCGAAAGCGGCAATACTCGCGTCCCGTGTGGAAAACCCTCCCGTGGCGAGCGTACCAAAGGTATGACAGAGCGCTTCGAACAGATCAAGGCCCGCAACCATGAGCAACCCAGCCATTAAAACGGTAAGTGCGGCATAAATCTTGAACAAGATCATAGCGGAATCTTTGATGCGCGGTCGCAATCCCTGCTTGTCCACACCGGGCACTTCCGACCGGTACAACAGTTTGCCGCCCGCACCGAGAAAAGGCAGCACAATGATCAGCAACAGGATAATCCCCAAACCGCCCAACCAATGGGTAAAACTGCGCCAGAACAGCAAACTCCTGGGGAACGCCTCAATATCATTCAGTACAGTGGCCCCGGTTGTGGTAAATCCGGACATGGATTCAAAGTAGGCGTCAACAAACCCAAGTTCGCCCGCAAAGATATAGGGCAAACCGCCATACCCTGCAATCAACAACCAACCCGTGCCGACCAGCGCCAAGGTTTCGCGGTTATAAAGTCGCTGATGCCCATGCCGCCCGACAATCAAGAAAAGAACTCCCACGCACAGTATCAGTACCATACTTTTGAGGAAAGCCAGCAGTACAACAGATTCCCGGAACCAAATCGCCCAGCCAACTGACGGCAGATACAGCAAACACATGGCCAAGCTGAATATGCCAAGGTTTCTTATCACGGAGGAGTAATTCATCGGATCATCCGCCCTGCAGGTACCGGCGTGCGTCTTCGCAGCTTTCTGCGAACGCAATGACCACCACGGCATCCCCTTTTTCGATGGTGTCGTTGCCGCCGGGCACAAAGGCGCTGTCACCGCGAATAATCGTGGCAATGATCGCGTGCCGTGGCAACTGCCTGCTCATTTGGTGCAATGGCAGCCCCAAGCCCGCACAAACAGGGCTCACATCAAACTCGAGCACCTCAACCTCGCCTTCGCTCAGAATGGTTGAAGCGGTGACGGTTTGCTGACGCAATATCTTGAGGATGCTGTTGGCAACGGCAACACGCGGTGTAACCGCCATATCAATGCCGAGTTTCGACACCAACGGCGCAAAATCGGGTTGATGGATAACGGTTGCGGTCATCTTAACGCCCACCTCACGAGCAAGTACGCTGGCAACAATATTGCGCTCATCATCTTCGGTGGTGGCAATAAAAATGTCATACGTGTTCACCTGCTCCTGTTCGAGCGAATCACGCAAGGTGGCGTCCCGGTGAACCACGCTGACAGTATTCTTCTCGAACCCTGCCGCAAGTTCCTGTCCTTTCTTTTCGTTTCTTTCGAATAGCTTCACGGAGTATACTTTGTCTTCCAGTGATTGCGCGATCCATTGGCCAATCACACCGCCGCCCATGACAGCCACGTGTTGCACGCGCGGCTCTTCGCCCTGAAAGTCGTGCAACGCCTCGATCATGTCGTTCCGTTTGCCCAGCAGGGTAACCTTATCTCCGGGGAGAATACGAAAATCGCCATGGGGAATCTGGGTTTTGCCGTCCCGCTCCACAACGCCCGCGAGCACGCCACTGCCCGGCAACACAATCTCCCGCAACAGCTGGTTTGCAGCGCGGGCATGGGAGCTGACCTGCACCTGTCGCAACTGGATGCGTCCGCGCGCAAATTCCTCCGCCGCCAGCACTCCGGGGTAGATGATATAGTTGGCAATTTCCTGTGCCACCAAGGCATCGGGACTCAACATAAAATCCACGCCCAGAAAGCCTTCATAAAGGTAATTGGCTTCCATAAACATGATGTGTTCGACCCGCGCCACTACTTTCGACGCACCCAATGCCTTGGCCGCGGCGGCAGCGATCAGATTTGTTTCGTCGCTGCCGGAACAGGCCACGAACAAATCGGCGGCATCCACACCCAACTCTTGCAGTGTAAATGGCGAGACGCCATTGGCGCAGACCACCCGCGCATTCACATCTTCATCTATTTGTTTTTGTCGATCTTGGTCGCGTTCAATAACGGTGATTTCGTAGTCCTCACCGGCAAAGAGCTTTGCCAGATAAAACCCGACACGCCCACCGCCCATGATAAAAACGTGCATTGATATTTCTCCCACAAGAACTAGCGTGACAGGTTTTCAACAATCCGTTCAAGACGCGCCACACTGTCGTCAAGACCGCCGGGACGGTTGCGCGCAAGCCACAACGTCGTATATTCGGCAATAATCTGGTCGATTTCGTCCACCAATCTTGTGCGCACATCGGCGGGCAACTGCGACGTGCCCACGCCGCCCGCACGCAAACGCTCTTCGCCCAACCGCAGGGCAAGCAATGCCATGCGCGTATTCATGGCAAATTCGGCGCGTATCAGGTCGGCATCATTGCGGTTCATTTCAGCACAGTCCATGCGCGCAAGCGCTTCCTCCAATTGGGCGCGTGCAGCGGCAATGCCGTCACGACTGAGATTGCCCAACCAGCCGCTGCGCGGGTCGCCTTGCAGGGCATGCATGAGCAATCCGTAATACACCGTTGAATTGCCGCGCAACACCCCCGTGCGCGCGTGGGCCGCACCCAGGTCCATGGCGGCCTGTGCCATTACACCGGCGCAATCGTAAAACACATGCGTGTCCACGGCATGGGCCAAATCAATGTCCCTGTTCGCGTCATAGGCCCAACTGACCGCCGCGCCATAAGCGAACGGCACAAAGGAGACGGGCTTAAACTGCCAGTGGCCATTGTCGCCCCAGTCGGTGACCAGATATCCGATGGCGCCATTTTCCAAACCATTGCTTGCCGCAAGGCGCAGGTTCTCGAGAGCGTTGTCCGTGCGGCTTAACAACGAATTCCAGCTGGACGTACCCGGGCACACGTAAAATGGAATGCCCGATGCGGCGAAACGGCGTCCCCGCGACGCAAAGGGATGGTTTGCCTCGTATCCCCACTCCATGGCAATAATGTGGTCAGGCAATTCGGGAATCAAGTCGGGATACTCCAGAATAATATCGCCCCAGAACTGCATGACACGATCATGTTCGCGCACAAGCGCATGAATCTGCTTCAGGAAATTGAGGTATACCCGTCCTTTGCCAAGGCGTGCCACCTCCTCCTGGCTACAGCCGCGCCCGAGCGTAAAGGTTTCGTCGCACCCCACGTTAAATTGGCCGCTGGTGAAATTGGGCAACAAACTGGCGTACATGTCGCGCAACAGTTCTATACTGCCCGGATGGGTGGGACATAGGTCCGGGCTGCTTGGGGTTTCACCCAGGTGTCGGTATTCTTCATGTTGCAGCCAGCGGTGCATGTGGCCAAAGGAGTTTTGGTTGGGCACCAGTTCAATATGCCGCGCTTTGCAATAGGCGTCCAGGGTGCGTATTTCTTCCGCGGTCATGGGCGATGCATGCTGCCATACCACCTCATGGCCCGGATAGGCAAAAGTATGTTCCGTGTACAACTGTAATTGGTTGTATTTCAAGCCGGCAAACATATCCACATAGGCAAACAAGGTATCCATGGTGGGCACTTTGTCCCGCGAGATATCCAGCATTACGCCGCGATTGGGGAAGTCCGGCCAGTCTTCTATATGCACCACCGGCAGTTTTTCCGTGCCCATGTACTGGCGGCCGAGCTGCTCAAGGGTCTGTTTGCCGTAAAACAAACCGGCTTCATCATGGGCGGTAATACGAATATGATCAGGCGTGATGGAAAGCACATATCCCTGTTCGTGTGGCATGGTTTCCACGCACACCAGCCCCTCAACCGGCAGCGAATCCGAAGCATGGACATCCGCATCAAAACGCACGGTGCGCGGTTGCGGCAGCAGTATCACCGATTCCAGTGCGGGAGGTTCCGGCAGCGGTTCCGGCGGCGCAGCGGCAGGGGGTTCCGGCGCTTCTTCCGGCGGCGGCTCATGATAGACAATCTGTTCCGTTGTATCCGTCCGGGCACATCCATAAGCGATAAGAAGTGCCGCCACGGGTAGCAAACAATACATACAGATGCGATACATACACGATCCCTTCATGATGTTGGTGTGGACTTGTTCGCGTTGTATTATGCCATAGTTGATGCGGAGATAAAAGGACGGCATACATTCGGTGCGAGCATTTGAACGGGCAACATGCGAGCTAGCCCGCATATTTCACATGATTTCTGTTGCGCCTGCGAATCTTACACCATATCAGGCACTTTGCTTGCCCGCCGACTTCGACGTGTACTAACACGCTGTCAGCCGGCGGCCTGCGCAAAACACCTGCTCTGGCGCAATC
>SKQZ01000392.1 GCA_007118765.1 Candidatus Hydrogenedentota bacterium | reverse complement strand
CGGGGCAAAACCCAGTGCAAGCGCGGCGACACAGGCGAAAAACCACAGGGCTGTTTTTTTCATGATACACTCCTTGTTTACGGTACAGGCTGTTTTGCTGCCCGTTGTTATCGCGTCCAAATTATATGTCTTTGTATGCGTATTATACTAAACCAAGCGGCACAAACATAACCCGTCTTTTCGGGTGCGCCTAACCAGACGACAAACCGGGCTGTTCTATTCACACGCCATGTGCATACAGGAGGGCATGAATACCTGTGGCGCCGCCGTACAGCCTTACGGTGCGTGCAGCAGTTCCGGCAACGGCGTACCCCCTCCCACGCTCATGTTGTCGTGTTGGGCGGATCGCTTTGTCCCGGCGTGCGACGCAGTTTCTGGCGCAACGTTTTACGGTCAATGCCGAGGATGGCGGCGGCACGCGTCTTGTTGTTATTCACGCTGGCGAGCACATTATTGATGTGTTCATACTCCACTTCGGCAAGGGTCCGATGCAGCCCTTCGCCGCGCAACGCGGAAAATCGCATAAGCGGCGGCAAATCGGGTACATCTATAATGTCGCCCTCCGTCATGAGCACCAGTCGTTGCACCACATTTTCCAGTTCGCGCACATTGCCCGGCCAGTCGTAATTGCGCAATACGCTTATGGCCTGGCTTGAAAACCGGGGATGGGGTCTGCCGAACTCCTCCGCAAAACGCTGTGCGAAATGCGTTGCCAGCAATATGATGTCATGGTCTCGTTCGCGCAACGGCGGCAATGCAATGGTAATGACATTAAGCCGGTAGAAGAGGTCTTTCCGAAAAACGCCCTTCTTGACCAGCGCCCACAAGTCTTTGTTTGTGGCGGCGAGTATACGGACATCCACCTTGCGCGCTCGATTCGACCCCACCATATACACTTCTTTTTCCTGCAGTACACGCAGCAATTTCACCTGCATGGGTGCGCTGGTCTCGCTTACTTCATCCAGAAAAATGGTGCCGCCGTCAGCGGCATGAAAGAAGCCGGCCCGTGACTCGGCAGCGCCGGTAAAGGCGCCCTTCACATGACCGAACAACTCGCTTTCCAGCAGGCTGTCCGGAATGCCGCCGCAATTCACCGGCACGAAGGGGTCGGAGGCGCGCGCGCTGCCATAATGAATTGCCCGCGCCGCAAGCTCCTTGCCCGTGCCGCTTTCCCCCGTAACCAAGACCGTGGCCGTTGTGGACGCCGCCTTGGCAATGTCCCCCTGGATGTCGCGCATGGCCTTCGATTCGCCCATCATGCCGTGGGAAAATGTGGGCGTCTGCGTTTCGGCGGCCCGACCGCTGCGTCGCAACTGCAATTTGTCCAGCGCCCGCCGTACGGCGGCATATAATTCCTCGTCGGTAAAGGGTTTGGACAAGTATTCTTCCGCGCCGACCTTTACCGCTTCCACCGCTCCTTCAATTGAGGGATAGCCGGTGATCATCATCACTTCGGTGTCCCGCAGGTTTTCGCGAATATGCCGGACAAGGTCCATGCCGCTGCCGCCGGGCATTTTGAAATCGGTAACAACCAAGTCCACCGGCGTCGTCTCCAACAGCGAAACGGCGGCGGCAACCGTTGGCGCCGTAAAGGTTTGATAGCCTTCCGCCGCAAGGTTGCGCTGCAACACTTCCAACGTTGCCTCGGAATCGTCCACAATCAATATGCTGTCTTTGTTCGATTTACCGCTCATCCACCTGTGTTTCCCTGTTGTTCGCGGGCGGGCGCCACGGGCAGCCGCACCTCCACGCACGTGCCCTGTCCGGGCGTGCTTTCAATGTGAATCATGCCGCCATGGGAGGCGACAATGCCGTGGGCGACCGCCAGCCCCAGGCCGGTGCCTTCTCCCACGTCTTTAGTAGTGAAAAACGGCACGAACACCCGATCAAGCACATCGCGGGTCATGCCGGCGCCGGTGTCCGATACGCGCAACACAACATGCTCGTCCGTTGCTTTCGTGCCCAGCTGAAGGTGGCCGCCCTCGGGCATCGCCTGCAGGGCGTTCACCACCAAATTAACCAATACCTGGTTGAGTTGGCTGGCGTCGGCGAGGATGCGCGGCACATGGGGGTCCAGCGCGTACACCACCTCAATGCCCGCTTTTTGACATCGTGCCTCCAGAAAAAAGATGCCGTCACGCACAACCCGGTTAATGTCCACCTGTGTTTTCGCCGGCGGCATTTGGCGCGCAAACACGAGGAGCTTCTTGATAATCTCACGGGCGTGCAACGCGGCTTTCTCGATCTTTGACAAGTCACCGCGCGCCATGTCCGGCAGTTCGGGACACTTCGCGGCCAATTCCGCAAACCCGAGAATATTGCCCAGCGGCTCGTTGAGCTCATGGGCTACACCCGCCGCCAAAAATCCAATGGTGGCCAGACGGTCGGCATGCAACAATTGTTCCTGTAATTGGGAGCGTTCCAGTTCGGTCTGCTTGCGTTTCACAATCGCGCCAAGTTGATGGGCCACCGCCTCTATGAGGTTGCGTTCTTCACGCAGGAACGGCCCCTCGTCCTGTGGCGGCCGCTCCTCCAAATAATGCACTTCAATCGTACCCCGTTCAACGCCTTGGAGCATAATCGCCGCGCATTGTTTGCTTATCCCCTCCCGAAATCCCGGCGAGGCATGCACAAAATCATCCACCACAATGCGCGCAACGGCGATATCGGGGTATTGCCATGCGGCCACCAGCAAAGCAACGGTCTGTTCGAGGATTTCCTCAACGGAAACGCCCGGCTCACTGGCAATATCCGTCATGCGCAACAGGCACGTTAACTCCTTGACGCGCTCCTGCAAAACAGCCGTGGTGGTGTTCTTCTTTTTTTGCTTTCCTGTCATGGTTCCGCCTCAACCCGCTATTTCACTCCCGCCACGACGCGGTTGCGCCTGCACAGTGTACGCATCCACATTGCGCGTCCACCCACGTCGCCGTGTTATGAGTCAATGGCTTTCGAAAAGCGCCCGGTCTGGCACAAACCGCACGGGCTCACGAAGAAGACATCGGGTGAAACATGCGGGCCAAATCACAAGAAGGTTATCACGGCAGCGACCCAACCTGCAAAAACCCCCGCCTAT
>SKQZ01000076.1 GCA_007118765.1 Candidatus Hydrogenedentota bacterium | reverse complement strand
TGCGCCCAGGCGAACGGCGAATACAACGGCACGCCGCTCCACCGTGGTAAACGCCACGTTGATGCTCGCCAGTCACGGCATGCCTACGCTTGACCCCCATACTATGCCAGATAAAAACCGAGAATGCAAAAAACGTTCCCAAAATCGCTTCGCGCCTTGCTTGCTGTCGTCAAAAACGGCGGCCCCAATCTGTTACAGCGCGCCACGTACACGGTGGGCGCCCGCTGATTTTGCAACGTGTAAGGCTCTCTGCTACACTTTCACCTCGGCATGGCGACCGAATAAATGCAGCACGACATTCGCGGCGGGGACTGTGCACCTAGTATTTCACAGGGTTTTGTCGTGAGCCTGCGAAGGTTGCCTTGCAGTGGTTGGCTTGTGTCAAAGTCATGTTTATGTGTAGTTTTCATCCGCGTTCGGAGTATGTTATGGAACACACCTTTGCTGATCAGATAACACTGTGGCTGGATGTCGGCGCTTCTTATATCTGGACGTATATGGTGCCCATCCTGTTTGGGATAGGCGCTTTGTTAACCGTGCGCATCGGGTTTCTCCAGTTCAGGAGTTTTGGCACGGCCCTTCGGGTTACCTTCAGCAAACGTTCCCGTACTGGTGAGGGGCGCGAAGGCGATGTAACGCCTTTTGCGGCGCTTTCAACGGCGTTGGCCGCCACTGTGGGCAACGGCAACATCGCCGGGGTGGCCACGGCGCTCTGCTGGGGCGGACCGGGCGCCATTTTCTGGATGTGGGTATGCGGCTTGTTGGGCATGGCCACCAAGTACAGCGAGGCGGTGCTCGGCGTAGAGTACCGCCGAAAACACGCCGACGGCACCGTGGCCGGCGGCCCCATGTACTACATTCGCTATGGCATGAACGACACGACCTTCGCCAAGATTCTCGCCGGTGTTTTCGCGGCGTGCGGTGCGTTTTCCGCGCTGCTGGGCACAGGCAACATGGTGCAAAGCAATTCCATGGCCAGTGCCTTGCAAAGCGAATTCAGCGTGCCGCCGCTGTTGACCGGCAGTGTGATCACCATCTTTGTGGCGTTGGTGGTGCTGGGCGGCATCAAACGAATCGGCGCCGTTGCAGAACGCTTGGTGCCGGCCATGCTGCTGCTGTATTTTGTTTTCGGCGCCCTTGTCCTCTTGCATAACATCCAACTGATTCCGCACGCCTTCGGGCTCATCTTCGGTCATGCTTTTTCGCCTGCGGCAGCCACCGGCGGTTTTCTGGGCGCTTCCCTCCGCCAAGCCATTCAATACGGCGCACGGCGCGGGGTGCTGTCCAATGAAGCGGGCCTGGGATCGGCGCCCATTGCCCACGCCGCCGCACAAACGCCCGGCCCGGTATACCAAGGTCTTATCGGGATAACCGAGGTCTTTATTGACACCATCGTGGTTTGTACCTTCACCGCCCTCATCTTGTTGTCCTCCGGCATGTGGCAAAGCGACCTGCAGGGCGCTGCAATGACCGCCGGCGCATTTTCCGCAACAGCGCCGTATCTGGGCGGCGGGGTCGTGGCGGCGGCATCGGTGCTGTTTGGGTATTCAACACTCATTGCATGGTGTTACTATGGGGAGCAATGCGTAAAATACTTCTTCGGCGTTCGCATTACCATGCTCTATCGCACCGTGTTCATCTGTCTGACATTTTTGGGCGCTTTGGTTTCCATTGATTTGGTGTTTCTCATTGGCGATATTTTTAACGCGGTCATGGCGTTTCCAAACCTTATCGGCTTAATGCTCTTGTCCGGACTTGTAGCACGAATCACCCGTGACGCATTACGAGACAAGACGCTCTGATAGCGTTCACCACCGTTGCTACGGCCTTGCCGCGCCGGATATCGCTTGTTCAACTTGCTATTGACCTGCTTAAAATGGTATTAAATGAAGGTGTGCTTTTGCATTACGGGCTGACCAACATGAGTGTCGTTGCAATAATATCCGTATGTGTCATAAATAATAGAAGGAACAAGGAAGTATGGTTTCCGACGTAAATCAGGCCGCAGACGGCCTTCAAGCCGAAAACAAGGTTGAAGATCCATTACAGCGCCTCAAAGAAGATGCCGAGAAAGGGGATGCCGCCGCCCAGTTCAAACTGGGTGTATGCTACGCGACAGGCGCAGGCGCTGAACCGAATTACGTGGAGGCGATGCGCTGGTATGGGCGCGCCGGCGAAAACGGCATTGTGGAGGCCCAGCTCAATCTTGCCATCTTGCTTGAGCGCGGCGACAGCGGCAAACCAAACCTAACGGAAGCGGCACGTTGGTATACAAAGGCCGCCGAAAGTGGCAATGCCACGGCACAATACAATCTGGGCACCTGTTATGCCTTTGGCAAAGGCGTGGACAAAGACCCCGCAAAGGCCGTGCAGTGGTTTGAAAAAGCGGCGGAACAAGATCATCTGATGGCCCAATACAATCTGGCCGTGTGTTATGCCAAGGGCGTCGGGATGGAACAAGACCACGGAAAAGCCATCGCATGGCATGAAAAGGCGGCGGAACAGGGATTGGCAAAATCGCAATACAACCTGGGTGTCTATTACGCTCAGGGCGTGGGGGTCGAACAAAGCCATTTTGAGGCGGTGCGGTGGTATCAAATGGCTGCGGAAAAAGGCGATGCCATGGCTCAGTACAACTTGGGTCGTTGTCATGCCAAAGGGGAAGGCGCCCTTCAAGACCCGCACGAAGCAGCGCGCTGGTACACCAAAGCCGCAGAACAAGGCGTTGCAAAAGCCCAGTTCAATTTGGCTGAATGCTATTACCGCGGCGAGGGCGTAGAGAAAGATATCGACCAAGCCGTGGCGTGGTGTACAAAAGCCGCGGAACAGGGCAACAAAAAAGCCCAAAAGCGTTTGGAAGAATATCAAAACGCCAAGGGCTCATAAGACGTCTACATTATAGCCGATCAAAGAACTCCGGGTTATCCAATTCGTCTAATTCCGTTTGGATAAAGTGCTCAAATTCCACGTCTGTAATCTGTTCCGGCGTTTCGTGTGCCTCCGGCGGCGCTTCGGGACGCTGGGGCCCGTCCGACACCGGGTTGCCTTCCGCCTGCGAAAAACACTTCTGTACCTGTTCCTCAAGATAG
>SKQZ01000467.1 GCA_007118765.1 Candidatus Hydrogenedentota bacterium | reverse complement strand
GAAACGATTTACATGACCCCGGACATTGATGAGTTCCCTTCCATGTATGAAGGCGATCCGGGCGGCTCGTTTGGCGCATGGAGTTTTACCCTGTTGTCTCTGGCCGGGCTGGCCGCATTGGAGGCGCGGGAGAATGACGGCAACGCCATGGTATGGATTCACAGTCCCGGCATCAACAGTTACACGATAATGCTGGACGACATTCTGGAACGCACCGGCGCCACCACAACACAACTTGCCACCATGGAAGACGTGGTGCGGCTGGGTATTGAAAAAGGGTGGGTAAAGGGTTATATTCTCTACGCCGACGACGAAAGCGACAGACGGCGATACGACAAAATTGATTTGAGCGATCCCGCTTATAATAACTCTGCCAATGTGGCTACAAGTCTTGCCGCCGAACGCAATGCGATCATTGTGGAGGCGCGTGCGGAACCCATTTTCCAAGACATGGGCCTGACCCGTCTGCTGGATGTGCGTGACAAAGATGAGCGCTGGTGTTTTGAGAATCACCAGGATGAATTCACGCGCACCTCGTTGCACCTGATTGACCCCAAGGCGCCGCACATGCGGGATTACGCCATTGCCACCCGATCATTATGCGTTTTTGGCGTAACGCCATTGGTGGATGAGGTGCTGCAATGGCTTGAACCCAACGCACCCACGCTGGGTTGGAATGCGGGCGACGAGTACACCTTTGTGGAACAGCTCAGCCGTTTCGCCCATTACACCACCGCCTCCAACTGGATTATGAACCTGCCCGTAATGAGCAGTGTTGCCGCGGGACAAGAAACCTCATGGGATGCGTTGCAGGTAAACCGTAGGTCACAAACAAATCCGCTGTTGCTGGATTGGCCGGAGGATACGCGCTTCACCAGCTTTGTGCTCAGTGATGGCGATAATGTGCAGTGGTTCCTCGGCAATTTCATCAATCATCCTGATGCGTACTGGCAGGCCGAGCACAGGGGTGCGTTTCCTTTTGGGTGGACCATGCCGGTCAGTCATCTCAGCCAGGTTGGCGTGTCGTTATTGGCCCATTTGGCCCGTACCGCATCCCCCAATGATCAGGCCCTTAGTTTCCCTTCGGGATATTACTATCCCGACGCTTACGGACATGGGCGTGACCCGGACACAGATTGGTACACAGGGCGCGTGGATATGTTTGGCGAGCGCATGGCTAAACTCGGTATGCGTGTAATGATCAATATCGCGGAGGATTGGGAAAGCGAGGGCGCCATGCACGGGTATGCGTGTTTTGCCCAACAAATCCCTGACCTCGTGGGTGTATTGGCCATGCAATACCACCCGTATAATGCCGGGCTGGGTGAAATCCGTTGGGTCGAAAATGCGCAGGGCCGTCCCATACCCGTGGTATCGCCGCGGTTTGCCATTTGGAGCGGTTTGCGCCATATCCGGAATATAGGACCGCCTGCGCTGGTAGCGGATATGATCAACGCACTGCCCCATGAAGGACTTCCCCGGTCAACAGACTATTTTGACTGGACCATTGTGCATGCGTGGTCGCGGTTTCAAAAGACGGATGTTTCAGAAAACCGCATGGCCGAAGAAATGGAACAAACCCGCCCGTTCCCCAGAGATAAATTTGTGCGCAATGCGTACGAACCAACCTACTGGTGCGTACAGCGGCTGGCGCCCCATGTGCGCGTGGTGGCGCCCGAAGAGTTGTTGTGGCGCATCCGTATTCAATTTAGACCACATCAAACATTGGACGGGTTGGCCGAGGACTTGATGGCGTGCGCGGACACACCGGCGTATCAGCAGGAGTTACTGAGGGCCTATCGCAACAAGCTGCATGAAAGCGTTTTGGATACGCCGGAGCAAATTCGCGCCGCCTACCATTGGCTTCAGGACATCTATTTGGCAAAGGTTACGAAGGTCTCCACCCTGCCGGAATCCATTAGTACCGAACGCCGGTATTGATCGGAGCAATGTTACTTGAAATGGCATAGGGTGCGCGGACGCAACAGCAACCGTATGCATTCCGCAGCTCAGGCGCAGTGTGGTTTGAAAGGATACATTCATGCCCAAACAACATCGCCGCGATTTTTTCAAAACTGTAGCGGGTAGCGCTGCTGTGATAGGCGCAGGCCGTGCCGCCGCCCTTGCCCAAACGACACCGCCCGCCTCGAATCACCCGCCGCGAAACATCGCTTTTATTCTGGCGGATGACTTGGGGCCCCAGGAATTGGGTTGTTATGGAAATGCCCATGCACACACACCCAACATAGATGCGCTTGCAGCAGCGGGCATGTGTTTCCAAACCTGCTGGACGGTGCCCGTGTGTGTGCCGTCGCGTGTGCTCGCCATGACAGGCAAATACGGGTTTCACACGGGTTTCTACAATATGGGTGATCGCGGCGGCGGGCCCAGAAATGTAACGCCACCACTACGGGTTTCGGACGAAATCTCATTTGCGAACTTGGCAAAGAAACAGGGATATGCCACGGCCTTGGCCGGAAAATGGCAACTTGATGGCCCCACCCGAAACACCATTCCCGCCTGTGGGTTTGATGACTATTTAATCTGGCGCATTGGGTTCGAAGAGGGTTATGGCGGACGTCAAGAGATACGCCCTGGCGTATTCCAGGAAGACGGACCGGGTTCACGCTATTTTCATCCGTCTCTGGAGCGCAATGGAAAGCGGATTAAGACAACGCCAACGGATTACGGGCCGGATATGTTTTGTGATTTCCTGATTGAGTTCATGAAAAAGAACCAACATAATCCGTTCTTGGCCTACTATCCCATGGTACTTCCGCACACGCCCATCGGGCCAACGCCGGATCATCCTGACTTGGAAATTGCGCTGAACGAAGAAACACTCAGACATAACGTGGCGTATCTGGACAAAATGGTGGGCCGTATTGTGGATGCCCTTGACGAAATGGGGGTGCGCGAAAATACGGTCATTATCTTTAGCGGCGATAATGGCACGGAAGAAGATGGCAAAAACACGCCAACAGAGCTGGGGGCCCGTGTGCCCCTTGTTGTCAACTGCCCCGGTTTTGTTCAGGCCGGTGTCGTAAGTGATGCGCTCGTGGATTTTTCCGATTTGCTCCCAACCTTTGCTGAG
>SKQZ01000075.1 GCA_007118765.1 Candidatus Hydrogenedentota bacterium | reverse complement strand
TCGTGAGCCTGTGAAGATTGCGCCAGAGCAGGTGCTTTGCGCAGGCCGCCGGCTGACAGCGTGTTATTACACGTCGAAGTCGGTGGGCAAGTAAAGTGCCTGATATGGTGTAAGATTCGCAGGCGCAACAGAAATCTTGTGAAATATGCGGGCTAAGCCCGCCGTCTTCCGACGCGACACTGCGGCACATGCACGGGACGCGGCTTTGTTCTGGATTTACAGCGGCCTGATTCTCTATCATGGGGGTGCTGCCGTAAGGGACAACCGATAAAAACAGGAAGGATATATCATGGGCGGTTTGTTTGCCGTTGCCTCAGAGAAGGACTGTGTTCACGATCTGTTCTATGGCACTGACTATCACTCGCATTTGGGCACCTGCCGCGGCGGGATGGCAACGCTGGACGACAACGGGTTTCACCGCCATATCCACGATATTACAACAGCCCAGTTCCGCTCCAAATTCGAGCAGGACGTAAAGACAATGGCCGGACGCACCGGCATAGGCGTGATTAGCGATTACGAGTCGCAGCCCTTGATCATCGGCTCGCACCTGGGCAATTACGCCATTGTCACGGTGGGCGCCATTGCCAATCTGGAACAACTTGCCCGGGACGCATTTCACCGGCGCATCACCCACTTTTCGGAGATGAGCAGCATCGGTATCAATCCCACGGAACTGGTGGCCACGCTAATCAACGAAGGCGCCACCTTCGAGGAAGGGATTTGCATTGCCCAGGAACGCATTGAAGGGTCGTGTTCCATTTGCCTGCTTACAAAGGAGGGGGTCTACGTCGCACGCGACTTATACGGACGCACCCCCGTCATTATTGGCCGGAAGCCCGGCGCTTACGCCGCTACATTCGAGACCTCGGCGTTTCCCAACCTTGATTATGCCGTGGAGCGCGACCTGGGGCCCGGCGAGATTGTGTTGATGACGGCGGACGGACTGGAACAGAAACGGGCGCCCGGCGTACATAAGCAGGTATGCGCGTTTTTCTGGGTCTACTACGGCTTTCCGGGTTCCAGTTATGAGGGCATCAATGTGGAGGCGACCCGCTACCGCTGCGGCGCCGCCATCGCCAAACGCGATACCGTGGAGGTGGACATGGTCGCGGGCATTCCCGATTCGGGCACCGGCCACGCCATCGGATACGCCAACCACTCCCATGTGGCCTATGGCCGCCCCTTCGCCAAGTACACCCCCACATGGCCGCGCAGCTTCATGCCGCAGGACCAATCCGTGCGCACATTGGTGGCTCACATGAAATTGATTCCCGTGCCCGATCTGGTGATGAACAAACGGCTGCTGTTTTGCGATGATTCCATTGTGCGCGGCACCCAACTGGCCGATACGTTGCAACGCCTGTACGATGCGGGGGCGCGCGAAATTCACATGCGCCCCGCCTGCCCGCCGCTGATTCACCGCTGCAAATACCTCAACTTTTCGCGCTCAAAATCCGAAAATGACTTTGCCGGACGCCGCGCACTGCGTGAACTTGAAGGCGGCGAAGACCGTGCGCTGGAAGAGTATGCCTGCCCTGAATCTGACCGATACGCCGCCATGGTGGACCGCATTCGGCAGCGACTGTCCCTTACCTCACTGGCCTACCAACGACTGGATGACCTGGTCGCCGCCATCGGAATGCCCAAAGAAGACCTCTGCACCTATTGCTGGGACGGCTGCGAGGGCTGCTACGGAAAACAAATGACCCTGCAAGAGGCGGCGTGCGAGGACGACCATACGGAATAAACAGAAAAAGCGGAGCGCCACAGCAATCCTGTGAGGCTCCGCTCAATGTATCATCAAGGGTGCGGGATAACCCGCGCGATAATTACATGCCGTCCGGATGCACGTCAATGATGAACCAGCCGTCATCTTCTTTCTGCAGTATCAGTTCCACACTGATCGATCCGGGAGGGCCCGCCAAGTCTATGGGGTAGACCGACGCTTTGCCGTCATCGCCAATCACGATTTCCATGTCATCCAGATAGACTTCACCGTCATCGGCATAACCGGCTTCCATGGCCATCTGCAGCAGATCACGACCGTCTTCTTTCGTGCCTACTTCCGGGTGATAGAAGTCATCCGAGAACGTGTCCATCAACATATCAATGTCCAACGTTTCAAGGGCCACTTTCAGGTTCGTAACGGTTTCCGTAATCATATCCTCGTCAGAAACCGTGGTGCCCATTGTTTGGCAGCCCAAAACAACCATACCCGTAAACAGGCATACCACCAACATCTTTACTGTGTGCTTCATTCGATTTTCCTCTCCTTTGTCACATTTGACCTGTTGTTCTTTGCGTGCTGAAAACACACGCGCTCCACAAGTAAGTTTGTAGCATATCATAACAGACCCCCTGAAATGCCACTTGGTTTCAAGAATCTGGGTTTTTTGTTGCATACTCCCCTTTTCGAGAATAACGCCCGCCGCAAAGGAACGACGCCGTGATGCCGCTTGCCGGGGAAATGAAACAACTGTTTTGGGGTGAAACGGGTCGGTGGTATATACTGGGCCTTCTGACTACAGCGAACAAGGAGCAGGAAACAATGAACAAAACCGCATTTTTTTACTTGATGGCAGTGGGACTGTTGGTGGGCGGAAGCGCCATGGCAACGCCCGTTGTGTTATTTGATTTCACCGAGGGAATGCACGGATGGACGGGGAATCCGCGGGTGGACAATATGCAGGTTACCGACGAGGGCTTGTATTTTGAGAGCATTGGCGACGACCCGTGGATTGAAAGCCGGCCTGTGGACAATATGCCGCTCGATGAGCGGGTACGTCTTACGGTGCGCATGAAGGCCACGGGGGATAGCCGTGGCGAGTGGTTCTATGGCCCGGATTTCACCGCCGAACGTTCCATGACCTTTTTTGTCACTCCTGACGGCGAATGGCATGAGTATTCCGTATTGCTGCCGCCCCAACAGGAAGGAACGCGGCTCCGCCTCGACCCCACCGCCATGGTAAAAGGCGCGTTCACTGTGGCATGGATTAAGGCCGAAGCGATGCGCCCGCTTATTACCACCGAGTTTTCACCGCCAACACCAGTGGAACTGGAAGACCCGCTGGAAATCCAGTCGGGACCGTTCAGGCTGGCGCACAATGCCCACGATTGGGACGGTTATGCGTTATTTGTGGACAACACCTTGATGGCCATGGGCCACAAGGATAGTGCGCTCGGATTTATGGTTGACGATGAACCGGTCATGTTTCCCCTGAGCGAAGCCGACACAACGGCGGTATTGGAAGAAGAGACTGTTTTGCGTGTGACGGCCAGCTTCACCGATTCCGGCGGCGCAACATGGCAATTATTGCGAACCGTGTCCCCCGGGGATGCGCCGGGCGCCCTGCATGTGACCAATGCCGTCACCGTTGACGCCCACCGCGAAATGTTTCACCTGCCCTGGCTCACGCTGTTCCCCGGCCTGGACAGTTTTGGCGAGCGCAAAACCCAGGCCCTGTTGCCGGGGGTTGACTATTTGGACGATGAACCGAGCAGCAGCGAAGCCTCTTTCAATGCGGAACAGGCCGACCGCCGCATTGTGGAAGATCACAAACTGACAATGCCCATGATGGCGCTGCAACATGAGGGCTGTTATGTGGGCGTAGTGTGGCATCGGGCGGACATGCCCGCGGCCGTGTTTGACTCGCCCGACCGTGTGTTTGATTCCGGCGCCCACCTCATGGGCCTGTGGTATCCGGGCGTGGGCGACGACCGGCTCGAAAATGAATTTGCCGTGTATGGCGCCTTCTCCATCGCACCGGATGCGCCGATGGAATTGGACTATGTGTTTCTCGGCGGACATGGCGACAGTGTCGTGGCGCCGGTACAACAGTACGTGGCGATGCGCGGGCTGCCGGAGTTGCCGACCTTTGAGGGCGGGTTCGACCATGCCGTGCGTCTGCTGGCCGCCGGTTGGCTTGATTCGGAAGCGCATCATGACGGACGCTGGCGGCATGCGGTCTGGGGCGACAGTTTCCCGCCGCAACCGGCGGCGGACGGCCCGGCGTACATGCTGTGGCTGGCGGCCCACACCAATGATGACGCACTCGCGCAACGGCTCCGGGATGCCGCCGAAAAAGGGTTGGCACAGTTAAACCCGCCGGATAATTTTCTGGCAAATGTGTCGCATGTGTCCCGGCCCACGCCACCGCTCTTGTTTGGCGCGGTTGCGCCCAATGTGTCCCGCATGGTGAGCGGCGCTTACAACGAACTGGAAGCCTTTGATGAGGAAGGGTTGCGGCGCTATCATCAGCCCGATCCAAACAGACCGGACTACGGCAAGACACATTTTGAAGACCATGCCAACGGCTACGGCGCACAAACGCTTGAGCCCATCCTGATGGCGGCGGCATTTTCAGGCGACGCCTCATTGATTGACGCCGGATTGGCATTGCTGGACAAACAGGCCCGCCACTATGAAAACACCGTGCCCCGTGGCGCACAAACATGGGAAATGCCGCTGCATACCCCCGATATTCTGGGGTCGGCCCGCATGGTGCGCATTTATGTGCTTGGCTACCTGCTCACCGGCAATGAAGACTATATTGAACAGGCCCGCTATTGGGCGTGGACGGGCATCCCCTTCGTATACCTTGACCATCCCGTGGACGGCCCCGTCGGCGCCTATGCGACCATTGCGGTGCTCGGCGCCACAAACTGGATAGCGCCGAATTGGATCGGACTGCCCGTGCAATGGTGCGGGCTGGTATACCGATCCGCCTTGCATGACCTTGCGTTGGTGGACGAGGAAAAAGCCGACTTCTGGGACAAGGTGGCGCACGGCATCACGCTCAGCGGCCTGCAACAAACCTTCCCGCTGGATGATGAGGCGCGGCAGGGGTTGTTGCCGGACTTTACATTTCTGCATGAACAGCTCGGCGACGGGCCGGCGATTATCCCCGGCACGGTACAGGCGCATCTGGCGGAACTGTACGGAAAGACCCCCTACTACACTACGGCGCGGATTAACAATGGCAATGCGTTGATACACGCGCCCGGCGGCATCGATCACATGACCGATACCGGCGACGGCGTTATCGTGGACCTGTTCGCATGGACCAACGCGCACTATTGGGTGCGCGTTACCGGCGCCTCGGAAGACACCTCGGCCGTATGGAACAATGATTTGCCGGAAGAGGTGCAATACGATGAAGAACACGGCGCGATAAACATCCGGGTTGTCGGCAGCGGCACGCTTACGCTGTCGGGCCTGTAACCCCGAACCACATCGTGCATCACGCTTCTGGTGCGCCTGCGACAGCCGAAGCGTACCAGTCGCGCTCCACCAGGGCAATTGTGTTGATGGCGGCGGCAACCGCCCCGTCATCGAGTTGATCAAACAGGGCCATGCCCTCTTGCATGACGGTCAACGCATAATCTATGCCCGCAATTTCAATGTCCGTGTAACGGTCGGAGCGTTTCTTTATGACCCCCGCAATGTCTTCAAGCACCTTGTGGCCCGTGGTCAACAAGTCACGTTGTGCCAGAAGTTGCATCAGCCCAACCATGTCGTCAACAAACGCTTCAAAGTGGGCTTTCGGAATGGCACGGAGCGCCCGCAGAATATCCCCTTGGGCGGGGTCGTCTTGCCCGGCGCCGGGAGTTTCGCGCAGCTGCTCCACAATTTGCTGCTCCAGATTGCGCGTTGCGTCAAAGGCATTGACCACCTCTTTGCCCGCATCTATTGCCCGGGGCAGCTGTCGGCCAAAACGCCACAAGGATTTCATCGTGACCGCCACCAACGGCTTGAGGCGCATGGGGCTGGAAAGCAATTGCAACAACGCATCAAAGGCTTCCCGCTGAAAGCAATGCTCCTCCCATTCAGGATAGATATACCGCAACCCGAAATCGCGCACCGCCGCAATTTGCGCGTCCGACAACGCGTGGAAACCGTCGTATTGCCGCAGGTTGGCATGGTCGTATCGGTCTGCAAGCGCATCGCGCAAAAAGGCCACAACACGTTTTTCCAACACATCCTCTCTGGGCATGACGGTCTGTCTTTCCTGGCGTTGTCCGGGGGTTATCCGGTGATGCGAAAGCCGTCGCAACGCGGCGCGCCGCGTTGCCATTGATGGGCGACATCCGTGACATCGGCCATGCGCGGCCCGTGGTTACACCACGCAAGCATGGATTCCAAGTCTTGGCGCGGCCCTTCGAAAAACGCCTCAACACGACCGTCCGGCAGATTGCGAACCCAACCGGCAAGACCCAGTCTGAAGGCGGCATCATGCGTGGCATACCGAAAGCCCACCCCCTGCACCCGTCCGGATATCGTGACGTGCAGTCCCTCAGTAATCGAATTCTTCACGATACAGCAACAGCCTTTCACGGAAGTCACCATGTGCCAGCGCGATAACGGTTTGGCAGGCGCCAAAAGCAAACTGATCGTCAATCGTTTCAACGCCCGGCTGTAAGAGCGTGATCAAACGCGGTTCGTCCATCTCAACCATTAACTCAAACACATACTGGTATATGTCTTCATCTTCACGTCGCAGCAAGTCTTGAAACACCGCCATCGCCGATGGATCGCCGCCCATCAGCAACGCCTGCGCGTTTCGAGCACGGTAACGCATATTGGCTACGGTGGGATCTTCGCGCCGGGTCAAACGGTTGCGCAGATATTCCGTGGCGTCCCAGTCGCCTTCCCTGGCCAACAGCAACGCGGCCTCGGGCGCAAGGGTGGGATAGGTGTTGAAGATACGCTTCATCTCTTCCAGCCCTACCGGATCGCCCACGTTGTGCAGAACACGCACGATACGAAACCGCATCATGCCATCCGTTTCAAACAGCTTGTATTTAAGCTGGTCAATCACATGTTCATCGGCAAGTCTGGACAGCGCGAAAATGGCGGCCTCCCCTTTTTCTTCGTTCAACTCCGTGAGCATTTCCATAACACGCGGAACGATTTGACGCTGCCCCAGCCGGGCCAACGCGCGGGTGGCGGGGGCGGCCAGCTGCACCGCTCTGTCTTGGAACAGCACATTGAGGTGTTGCAGCCCCTGCTCGAAGCCGGTAAGACCGGAAAGACTCGCCGCAATGGCGCGGGCATTGCGGTTACCGCTCTCCAAGCCCTGACGCAGCAGTGTATCGCTCACATCGTCGCCGGCAAGGTACAGGGCGCCCGCCGCACGCAACTGCGTGATGATTTCATTTGATTCCGCCAACTGACGCAGGTAATTGTGCGCCTCCGGATTATTGCCCAGCGCCAGACAAACGGCCGCATGGATACGCAGATCCTGATCGTCAGCAGCGTTCTGGTAGATTTCGTCCACCCGCACCCACGCGCGGTCTACAACACGCTGATGCTCCGCGCGCAATACTTGCGCATCCACCTGTGGCCGGTGCGGTCGCTCCACAACATCATCCTGCACCGTAATGGACTCAATGGTATCGGCCAGATAGGGAATCACTTCGCCGTTGCTCGTAAGCACAATGATGCGATCAGGATGCGCTTCAAGCAGTTTTAAGTTCATGTCCCGCGCACCGGAATCACCGAACAATACCGTAATAAACCGCTGCGAGCCGACAAGATCTGCCACCGACCCCGGCGGATCATTGCCCAAAATGGGAATGTCCAAGTCTGCATGTGCAGACGCCATCAGAAACGCCAACGCCACGGTTATGATACATAGCATCTTCTTCATTCATCTTACTCCTATATTGTCCATGCACACATGTATAGTGCCAAATAACAGTCGTGCCCTTGTGTCTACTCCTCAGAGGCCCGTCCGGAAAAATTGCGCGTCGGGCCGCCCGGCGTTACCTCAACCTTTACATCGTCACGCTCTTGTTCGCGAAGATTTCTGTCAATGGCGCTTTCAGCGTCCGCGCCGCCTTTGCCATAGCCGGTCAAACGAAGCTCGCCGTCATCACTGACCATCTTGACAATGCCCATCGGACGGACATCATCATTGGCCCACACCTTCGTGGTGCGGTCTCCCCGGCTGATGCTGAAATGCTCCGTCTCCAGCGTCCCCGCCGGGGTGCTCACCGTGGCCGTGCCCAGCGAGTCGCGCAAAGAAGGCTGACCCTCGTCATCGCTTTCCTCTTCTTCAAGCAGCATGTCCACCGGCACCGACGTTACCGGGTGTGTGCCGTCCTTCACCATGATCTCATGCACATTCGCAGGATCCGTGGCGGGGCCCGTCAAAAGCATGCGATACACGATGGGAAACCCCACCTCCGGCATCACCTCCGTTTCAAGATAATACCCAACCGTGTCCGCTACTTGCTTCTCGCCAACAATCGCCTGACGTACATATAACTTTTGCCCGGTTGCGTTGTCCACCAGCTCATACCGTGCAAACACACCCACCTCCGGGTTTATCAATTTGCCCGACATCACATCCGAAAACACTCCTTGCCCGGACGCAGTCCCTGCTGCAAGCAGTACGGCGATCACGACGCATCTGCGCATTGCATTGTCTCCTTATAAACGGGTTCCGTAATCGTTCTTCGAACGCTATTCATAGTAACATAAACGCCCTTGCCAAGGCATCAGTAAACAATGGGACGCACATAAATGCCTGTCCCGTGTCCAGCACAAACTTCTCCGGCGTATTTTCAGGCAAGCCCCGGAACCCTTTCGCGGTTACACATGCTGTCATGGCAATACATTTCGGGGTGTTGGGGATGGTTTGGGGCTATGCCATAATCCTTATGTCAAACACAGACGCGAAAGAAATGACATACAAAGGACATGTCCGAAACGGGGCGATTGTACCGGATGAGCCCATCAATCTGCCCGAGGACGCTGTGGTCCGTTTCGAGATAGCGACGGTGGATACTGTCGAAAACGACTGCGAAACACCGACATTGGCAGAGCGACTGGCCTCCGTTATTGGAAAAGCCGAGGCGTTGCCCGCCGACGGGTCGGAAAACCACGACGCCTACTTGCGCAAGGCCCACGGACAATGACGGTGGCCTTTGCGGACACATCATTTTATCAGGCATTGTTGAATCCCGGAGACAACTGGCACAATTCTGCAATAAATGTGTCCACTGCCTACCGTGGAAGCGTGGTAACTTCCGAATATGTTTTGTGTGTGCTGGGCGCGTTGATGTCGCACGGGCATCTTCGCCAATTGTTCGTTGAAATTGTCAATGGCTTGAAATTGGCGCCCCGCGTGGAAATTATTCCCGGTTCGCGTCATGTTTTCGAAATGGGGCTTGCGCTCTTTGTTGAACGACCCGATAAGGAGTGGTCATTGACCGACTGTATTTCCTTTGCCCTCATGCGCCAATATGATATCACCGACGCACTGACCTGCGACCGTCATTTCGAACAGGCAGGCTTCCGGGCAATGTTGATCGAATAGGCATTACTCCTTATCGGTTTTGAGGATATTAGGGAGTACCACCCATATTCTTTTTTGTTATCGTTGCGTTTCGCTTCTAACTACCCTGCGTTCAATCTCATTCTGAAACGAACGGTAAGTCGAGGAAACTACGCGACCGAACCACGGATCGAACGACTTCACTCGCTCATAACGCGTAAACACTTCCCCGCAACCGGATGTACAGGCGGCTGATGGGCACATAATAATAAGGCTATTGACAGGTAATCTGTGTTGTGGTAGCATGGGCTTATGAACAGGTCGGCGAATACATTGCGGTTGAGCGTGGCATCCATTGGGTCGCAGTCTGACCCGCATTTTCCTGCAACAATCTGGCGGGCGTGCATCGTTCCGTCCTGCGGTTTATCCGCCGACTTCAAGGCGTTTCCAAATGGTGTCAGCCGGTGGATTTTCCATCACCCCTGACTTGGTACGCGCTGCACAGGCTCATCCCGGCATTTGGTGAGATATGCGGTCTGGTTGAATTGGAGGGATAATCAGATGAAGGTATTGGCGGCAACAACGCTGCTCCTGCTCTTGGCGACAACTGGAGCAGTGAGCGCAACGGCTTCCGTAACAACCTGGCTGTTCGCACCGGGTTTCAGCTTCTTCGTTGCATCATCGGGATATGATGTAAACGCTCCGCCTGCGGTGACGATCACGCTGAAAACAGAAGGAGAGGGCGACATAAGCCCCTTTGTCGGCGCCTATTATATGCCCATGTTTGATGTGGACGAATGGCGCGCCTGGGTGCAACATGGCGCGGAGGGCGCTCCGGAAGAGTACTGCGCGATCTTGCTGCTGGAAGATGTTACTGCCACGCCGACCGATGACTGGGTGTTTTTGCATTGGCAAGTGGAAGCGGGAAGCATCTCGGAGATAATGGACTATAACGAAGGGGCGCTGGGCACGGGCCTCACGCTGAAAACACCGACGATTGACATCCCGCTGACCCATGATGTGACATTGCGGGCGGTATTCGACCACCGGCCCTGGTTCACCAACTTGGACTTGGTGCGTTCGCTTGAAGCCTTTCTGTTGCAATACAATCAGATCGATGACCCGGAGGAATTGCTTGCGTTCGACCGGGGCACCGGGCAATACGACTACGGCGAGTACACGTATCATGGCGACGGCATCCCTGACGCCGCGTTGATGTTGTTGCTTGAAGAATTGCTGAAGAATCCCGAACACAGGTTTTCGCCGGGTGTGTGGGCGCCAAATGTATTGAAGGACTTTATGACAAACCGAGCACTGGCGCTTCGCATTCTTGATGACGTCAGCGAGGATATTATTTCTGTCACGGCTGCCTACCTGACACTTGGCGGATTGGACTATCCCTTCTGGTTGTGCGATGAGGCCCTTAACATTTCCAGAAAAGATATCCGAGGGGCCGCAAACACTGCGGGCCGCAACTTACGGGCCGATAAAAGCGCCGACGGCGGAAGGTTCTCGAATCTTGAACAGTGGAAATGGGTTCTGGAGACGAATGAATATCCGCCGATGCGTATCGAACTGGCACGCCGGTTTGTGGAAACGGTTCTTGACCCGGATGTACCGCCTGAAGACTGGACCTCAACCCCCGACAAGCAACACAAACCGCACCGCGGCGTCTGGAATGACCCGCATATTCCGTTGGGCAACGTCATCATCGGCGACGATATTGAAGCCCATGTAATTGATCCCGGCGGCGGGGCTGATTTGCCCATTTCGGATGTCACCGCCGTACCTCTGGGCCGCCGAATTCGCGTGAAGTATGTAGGCGAACCGGGCTGGTTCAGTCAGTGGTCGGCCCCCGGCACACTGCTGAACGGCAGCAATAAAGAGGAGACGGTGTTTGTCCATGTACACCCCGACCAACAGGTCGAGGTAGTTTACCTTGATGGCGTTGTGGCTCCCATCCCCTAAGCCACCGCACCCTATCCCGCGTCCAACAATTCAGAGCACCCTTCTATTCAGGCCGGATATGCTGTTTTCGATGCGTACATGCTGTTTGCTTTTGGGCGGTCGGTTGTAGATAATCCTTGTCCATGTTGGCGCAGGGCCGCTAGCCCGGATATTTCATCAGGTTTCGTCGTGAGCCTGTGAAGATTGCGCCAGAGCAGGTGCTTTGCGCAGGCCGCCGGCTGACAGCGTGTTAAGACACGTCGAAGTCGGCGGGCAAGCAAAGTG
>SKQZ01000380.1 GCA_007118765.1 Candidatus Hydrogenedentota bacterium | reverse complement strand
TTGTTGCGCATGGGTCGCGACAGCTTGCGCAGTGACACGGACACAATAGCACAAGAGTTTATTCACCCTGATGTGCTTTCGCAAATCGGAACGAGCTACATGGACATCGCACTGGACCCATGGGGCAATACTTATCGTATCTGGCCGGGGCCGTGGCGCTACTCACGCGAAGGCATTGATGTCGCCAATCCGCCTATGATTAATGGGCGGGAAGTGCGGCGCTGGCCCATTCCTTTCCGTATTTTCGCCGTTGAAATGGGACAGGATTCATTTGCCGTTCAAGAGGATGCATTTGTTTTAACCCAACAAGACATTATCAATATGGGCGTTGCCGAAGACGGGGAGACGTGGCCGTCGCGTGTCGGGTTTCCCGCGGATGGCAACAAGTCCGTGTTCATCTGGTCAATGGGCCAAAACAACCGCAGCAGCCAGATGCTCTACCGCGGCGAATACTCTGCAGACTATTTTAGCTGGTATTACACGGATTCCGGCGAAGATCTTGCCGGCGGTGACGACATCAATAACTGGGATGCGGGCGCCAGCTGGCAGCGGTTCTACATGTAAGCAATTTCTTCGGGCGGTCGGATGATTTCCGTCCGCCCGTTTTCCCATTCCGGCAAGGATAACGCGTGGTCAAAGTGGTGTTGCACACAGATATTTCGTACAACAGGCGGCGGGGATGGTCATTGATAGAATTGCTGGTGGTGCTGGCCATCATCAGTATTCTCGGCCTCATATCAGTCCCCGTAATGCGAACGTTTGCGCGCAATGACATGCGCGACGGGGCGCGCAGTGTTTACACGTTATTACGCGCCGCACGCATGTATGCCATGAATTACAATGTCCAAACGGCGGTGGTGTACAGTCTTGACTCCGACTTTTTAACAGACACGCCGCTCGTGGATTCGTTGCGCGACCACACGGTCCGCGCCATACGCGGCGCACAGGTAATGTATCAGCTGCCCGAGGTGGTGGGGTTGCACCCCCAGGTGCCTGAAAGCGTGAACATTGACGAGAATGAAGAAGAAATTATCGCGTGGCGCTTAAGCGGCACCTTTGTTCCTGTTCCCACGAGCGCGGGTGAACTTGTAACCTTTCCGGAAGGCTATGCCTTGCTGTTGGAGGCCATGCCGCGGGAAGCAGCTCCACTCAGCCCACCGACGCAGGTTTATATGGCGGACAGGCCGGAAGCCCAGCTTTGGGAGCGTGCCCTGTCGGATGATCCCCTTGTCCGGGTGGGCGCGCACTATCTGACCCACTATCACCGGCGCTTGGAAAATGAAAACAGTGGAATACGCCACCATGACGGACATAGCGAAATCCCCGGCCTTGAACGTTTGGGAATGAAACCGGTATATGTATTTACCGGTACCTTAATGGACTATTCCGACGCCGAAATCATGGAAGCGCAACCCACGGTTCACCCCCGTATGGCGCATGTATTCGCGCCGCGGGGTAATCTGGATTCACTCCAAAGTGCGGAGCGCTACAGGCTGTGGTTCGGCCCCAGCCCGGACACCTATTATACGGAACGAATTTGGTTTGTTGGTGATGAGCCCGATCAATTCATGGTGCGGGCTTGGCTGGATGGCTTGCAGCCTCTCAGCGAACGAGGCAACCTCATCGGCATACCCATTGATATTCACCGTGCCACAGGCAGAGCAACCATGGGGCCATCGTGATGAAACGAACAACGCAACATACTGCAGGTTTCACGTTGCTGGAAACGCTTATCGCTCTGGTTATTCTGGCCACGGGCATTACGTCCATATTGCTGTTGTTTCCCATTGCCATGGAACGGCACCGGGTCAGCACCCTGCGTGCCATGACCACCACCATTGCACAGACCCAGTTGGGCGCCTTGCGCGCCGCGGATACGGATGCCGATTTTCACCAATGGGTACGCGACAACCGTGTCAGGCTCATGAATTTGCCGGAAAGTCATTATGTTGAATCTTGGGTCGTGTCAAGTCAGCCTGTCGGCGAAATCGGACTTGGCCTGTACCGGGTTACCCTGGGATTGCGTCTCTGGGACGGACGCACGGAGTACTACACCACTTATGTCACCGACCGGTAACGCTACATATACCAGAACACGCGGCATGACGCTGATCGAACTGCTGGTGGCCATGGCCATTTTTGCCACGATCATGAGCGGCGTCATGCTCATGTTTGTCTCCGTAACCGATACCGTGCGTCGCAGCTACCGTACCATGGATGTCTTCGAGGCGACCCAGGGCGCGCTTATGGCCATTGAGCGTGATGTGCAAACATCCTTCTCCTCCCCCGCAACCGGCGCTGACTTCCATTTTTACGGTGAGCCTTATGGGTTCATCATGGTGGGCATCGCCCCCGACGAGCATCTGGGCAGACTGACCTACGCCGTGCATGTGGACACTTCGCGGATGGAACTCCCCGGCACGTTCCAGTGGCGGGGCGAGCAGGTAACAATACCGCTGCGTTGGGACGATGTATACGTTGACGGACTGGAAAACTTTTACCCGTCGCCGCCCCCCGCAAACTATATGGATTTTGAAGTAGAGATTTTGTATGGGCTATTGGTGCGCAGGTATGAACACCAAGTGACCGACTTCAGGTCCTTTCCGGATGTGACCGAATTCGAAAACGACCGCCTGTTTGCCCCGGTGGTTTTTTATGGCACGGAGGAATTTGAAGACCATACGTTTACTTCCTACTTGCTGCATAATACCAATCTCTCCGTGCCGAGGCGTACTGAAGAACGACTGAATCTTGTTGAACGCTGCCATTATTGGTTGCAGCTGCTACAAGGTCCGGGGATCCCCTCCCCGACCCCGTGGAACCCGCTGTATATTTGGGAAAACAGTAGTCCCGGCGCGTATCTTTACTGGCGCGACCATCACGTACCCGATTCCCTTGGTGAACCGGATCCCGTAGGAAAAGGAGGATTTTTATGGGATTATGTGGTGGCCCGGGATTTTGTAATCAGTGCATGGCTGCTGGATCCCGCCACGGGCGAGCGCATCATAGACCCCAACACGGGGCTATGGGCGCAAGCGTTTCCGAACCAACCGCCGGTGTTCCAGTATGGCGTGGAAAGCAGTCTGGCCCGGGGTTACA
>SKQZ01000235.1 GCA_007118765.1 Candidatus Hydrogenedentota bacterium | reverse complement strand
GTGTTTCTCAGCACACCATGCAGGGCCTGTCTGTTTAAGGTATGGTAGCGGCGCAGGGATTCGAACCCCGGACACGTGGATTATGATTCCACTGCTCTAACCAACTGAGCTACGCCGCCACAGCACCCCAAGTATACCAAAAGATGCGGCGATGTGTCCACTTTTTCAGCCTGTGCCGACCAGCGCAAGTCCCAGTGACATAATGGCAATGCCCGCAATCCTGGGTTTGTGGGCGGGTTCTTTTAACAGCACAATTCCGAGAGCGGCGCCCAGCGGTATGCTGAGTTGACGAAAGGCGACGACATAGCTGACGTTGTTCACAAACGCCATGGAAATGAGCACCAGTGTATACGTGCCGTAAATGCCGACGCCGGTGACAAACGCCGTGCGCTTGTGTGTACGCAGGGTCTCGCGCAAACGCACTTGTTCTTCGGGACGGGCTCTGACAAACAACACAAGCCAGCAGGACGCGCTCAACGATTCGAGGCAGGCGTACAGGATGGTGATGGAAGCGGTATCGAGTTGCGCGCCAAAGGCGAAGCGCAGATGGCGCAACGCTTCGTCGTCCACCATGGAATAGGCCGCCGTGCCAAAAGCGGCCGCCAAGGCAAACAGGCAGGAGGCATTGCGATAGTTCTTGAGACGCAATGCGCGCAACGATTGGTGGGGTATCAGAAAACAGCCGATCACGACCAGAACAATGCCCGCCATGCATTGGGCGCTTAGTTGGTCGCGGCGGCCCAACGCCACCGTAACCAGCGTCACCACCACAATGGAGGCGGAACGCGCCAGCGGATAAGCCAGCGACATGTCGCCCGCACGATATGCGCCGGCCAGACAACAATAATAGAACGCCATGAACAGTCCGGCGAAGACAACCAGCACCCAGACCTTGGGCGGAAATGCCGTTAGTATTGTTGCATGCCATGCAAGAAAAGGAAACAGCGCGATGAACCCTACCGAATTGGCTGCAAGAAAAAACGCGGCGGACGGCGTGGGCTGCCGCTTGGCCAGCATATTCCATGACGCATGGGTAACGGCGGAAATGGTGAGCAAAATAACAGCAGCTAACGACATGGAAACTCCGTCCCTGCACAGCGTGTGCAACCGCGCAAACTACACAACAGCACAATCAGCCCTTCCGGCGGCTACAACCCCCGTTACTCTAATGGGGGCGCGTCGTCCGGCGCAAGATTAACGGTCGCTGCTTCGTCCGGATCCACCAACCCCACCCCATGCACCTGTGGTGCAGATATGGGCGCCTCGTCAACCACATCGTCCGGCAAGTCGGCCTCTACTGTCGGCACAAAATAGAACATGCTGCCAATGAGCACGAGCACCAAGGATACTCCCAGTGAAATCCGCAGGCTTTTCCGGATTCCATGGCGCACAGCATGCTTGCCGGTCATGGTCGGCACAACGATGCCGCCGCATAATCCCATGGCAAAGATAAGACCGAAGACGCTCCCCGCCGTGCCCATGCCGATGGCATTGGTCTTGGACAGTGATTCGCCCACCAGTGTTGGGAAAATCGGCCCCAGAAAGAACCCGGCCAGCAGCGAAAACAGGGCCGCCATGAAAGCCGAACGGGTGACAATCATCAGCGCGATGGACACCGCCATCAGCAACGTTACTATGGGCAGCACAATGCCGGGTGCGATGCTTGGCGGTGCCGCCGTGGCCACTACGCGCGACAAGATAAGGGCGATCCAGAATCCGCTGAGCAGTGCACCGGCCTTTTCGTCACTGAACTCGTAGCTCTTGAGGTAGGAGGTGACAAACCCCGCCAGCGAAGATTGAATGGCGATGGAGCAGAACAGTCCCATGCCGCCCAACAATACGGCGGGATTCGCCAGCAACCGCATTGACTCCATCGCGTCAAACCCCGCACCCGGGGTCGGAAGCTCGGCAAAGCGCGGCAGTATCACGGGCACGAAAAGCACAAGACCAAGAAACGCCACCGTCTTCTTATAGCCCAGCCTGCCCAGCAGGAAAGCCATCACCAGAGGCGTCAGCAGTGCGCCCAAACCAAACAGGATGTTCAGCAGATTCGATGCGCGTGACGGGTCCTGTCCGCCGAACAGCACCGTGGGGCCGAGCACGTTGCCGGTATTCACGCCTATGGCGCCAATGCCCAATAACAGACATGCAATCAGGGCGGAACGATACGAAATGGCCGCCGCAAGGAGCCACAGACTAATCCCGCTTAACGCGAATCCCAGCGCCGCGATAATGCCATACCCCAGCATATCCGTGAGCGGCCCGATCACCAGCGACGCGATGAGTCCGCTGAACATGAGCGCGGAAAAAAGTTTGCCCACCTGGGCATCGTCTATTTGCAAAATCTCCGCCAGCTTCAGTTTGATGCTGCCCAGAATCGCGAATATAACGCCCAGAACAAACACCCCCGAAAAAGCAACCAGCGCGGCCATTGACATACTCATTTCCTCCAGTTCCAACCCGGATATGTTGGTTCCATACGCCACGGCCCATAAACATACCCTGTAGCACAATGCACCGCTGTGGAGCGGGGCGCGACCTTACGCGAAGAACAGGCATGTGTTCGAGCGGACACGGCGTGTTTCCGTCTTTTCGCAATAGCGGTTGCCGGGAAAATGCGTTACCGGACAAACCTGCTGTGTAACGACAGGTTATACGTGATAAACACCGGGCATTGCAAGCGCGCGCCGCTGGACGTCTGTCTCACAGATGCTAAGAAAGCGCCTTTTGACATGCGCAAAAGCCATAACATAACAGTATCGTCACGGCGATCAACGTGACGCAATCTCACACAGCGTCATTGCGAACGCAGTGAAGCAATCTCATGTCCCAGATTGCCGCGTCGGGCTGTCGCCCTCCTGCTAATGAACCTCTTTGTAACGTGTGTACTAACAACAATATAAAGGTATCGTCATCGCGAGCGCAGCGACGCGATCGCATGTCCCAGATTACCGCGTCGGGCTGTCGCCCTCCTCGCAAAGACGATTATACCGACTCGTTCCCAAGTTCCCAGAGGCTGTCTCAAAACTCTCCATGCCGTGCGTTATATATGTAAGAGCAAGGAAGTATATAACTGCTAATAATGGGAGATTCAATATGG
>SKQZ01000344.1 GCA_007118765.1 Candidatus Hydrogenedentota bacterium | reverse complement strand
GGGGGTATCCATGAACCCCCAATCCGTTCAAATGCACTTGCTTCCTGCCACACAATAACGCCCACCATGCCGCATATAGTAACAATGCAACGACTACTTTCACAAACCCTTGTATAGTCTTGCTTCATCAGGGCATCCGAGACATGACCACATTCGTGCCGCGGCATTGCAACTTTACCGTCCGATGTGTCCCATGAGGCCGCCCATTTCGTTGCCTGCGCACGAACACCGTTTCGTCCGGCACGTTGCGAACGGTTCATGGGAACTGTTAGTTGCACTTTGATGAGCAGGCCTGTAGAATGATGAAGGCAAGGCATGGTCACAGGTAATACAGGGATATTACAACCGAATCAAGGAGAGACTCATGAACAAGGATGGCAATTCCAACAATTCCGAAAAGCAGCAGCCTGTCGGGTGCCCCTTGGGTAGACGCCAGTTTCTTGCACGGCTGGGTATGGCGGGCGGCGCGGCCATGGCCGTACATGCGGGCCTGTTTCAATGGAGTACACGCGTTGTGATGGGTATGCCCAAGGTACCGGGCGATACCGGCGAAAAACCGCGCATCATGGTAGGCTTTGCACGACCTGATTTTGAACGGTATCACCTTTGGCCGGGCGCCGGATTCCCCTTGGACGAGAATCAGCAGCTGTTCACCAATATCATTGAAAAGGCGGCGGACGAACTGGGCGTGACCGTGCTGGTCGAAAAGGAGCCGCTGAAAGACAATGCGGCCATGGACGCGTTCCTGGAAAAGTGGGGGAGTGAAGCCGACGGCGCCATCATAACCCAAATGGGCAGAGAAGAGCGTCGTGCGGCAGTCGGCCATTTCCTGGATGCGCGCACTGGAGAAAACCTGCCCACCATTGTGTACGGACCGCAGGGAACCCGTACTTGGCGCATTGAGGAACGCCCCGAATCGTTTATCGGCACTACCGACAATCCACAATGGTTGGAAACAGCGGTACGCATGCTCAAAGCCCGCTGGCAAATGGCCAATACACGGCTTGCCGTCATTCGTGGCGATGAAGACCGGGAAGAGTGCCTTGAACCCCTCGGCACAACCCTGCACTACATGCCGCTGCAATGGCTGCGCGATGCCATGCATGCCGCCGAAGGGTCGGATGAGGCCAGAGAGATTGCGGCACGCTATATTGAAAATGCCGTGGATATTGTGGAACCAAATGAAACCGATATTCAGCACGCATCACGCAATTACGTGGCGAATCGCATGCTCATGGAAGAAACCGGTATCCATGCCATGACCACTGATTGTCTCGGTTTGGTGCGCGAAGGCGACGGTTCGCTGGTGCAATGCCTGGCCTTTTGTCAACTCCTTGATGAAGGCACGTGCGGTGGCTGTGAAGCAGACGTGCAGCCCGCGCTCACCTGCCTGCTCAGCAGCTATTTGCTTAATAAGCCGGGGTTCATGTCCAACCCCGTTATACACACCGCCACCAATGAATATATCGGCACCCACTGCCAAACGCCCACGCGCATGAACGGATTCGACCAGCCGGCCCACCCCTTCAGAATACGGCCGCACCATGAAACACAGCAAGGTGTGACGCTTCAAGTGGACTATGCCGAAAACCAGCCCGCAACCTTGTGGCGCTTTATTGCAGACAACACCCTGCGCGTCGGGACAGGCGCCATCACCCGCAATGCAAGGCCGGAACACCACGAAGACGGCATTGGCGGCTGCCAGAATGGTTATGCCATGACCGTGGACGGCGTGGAAGATGTACGTCTCATGGCACAGTATTCGCACCCCGTCATGACCTATGGAAAACATGCGGTCACCATCGGTGCATGGTGCCAACTTGCCGGTATTGATGTGGTACGTGGCTGGGCATAGCGACACACGACAACCCAACACAGAACTGTTACACGACGCGGGCCGGCGTGGGATGTCTTGTAGCGCTCACATGCTGCACACGCCGCATGCCGCGGACTTCCACAAAGGGGACGGTTCTTCTCATTGTCTCCGGTTTCGTTTTGTTTCTATCACGCTTATAGCCACCCGACGGCAGTAACGTGGAAGGCCGGTGATGAAATACGGGATGCCCACAGGGTGTTACCGTAGCATCCAAGGCAGCGACAATACGGAAACTGCGGAGCATTGACATAATGATTTCATATTGGAAAACTATCATCGCCATCACGGTGGCACTGGGCTGTGTCCTGTTGAGCGCCTGTTCAAATCCAAAGGACTGGCCGGAAAGCCCACTCTACGAGACACCAATCAACAATCCGGATTGGCAGCCACCGACCAGCAGGGAGGACGCGATGGAAGCGATGGCCGGACGCTACGCCAATTTCAATGTAGTGGCTTATTCCGGCGAAACACCAAACGGCCCGTTAGCCACGTTTATCATTACCTACGGCTTTACGGAGTTGGTCATCGAGAACTGGGAACTCGTGGAATACGACACTTTTTGTAGTGCAGCGTACAACGCCAACCAAAACATGACAACAACCTTCCCTGACGCAGCGACACAGGCCATAACGCCCCCGGGCGTGGCAGTTGATGTCTATGAAGAGGACGGTGTCTGGAAACTATGGCGTCCGCCAACCCCCACGTTGATTGGCATAGACGGCGACCCCAATGTGCCGTTGTCCATGAACCCGCGCGATCCCCTCATCAACGACGATGATAACGACGGCAAGCCCGGGGTTACCGTATTCCTCAACCTCTTCGGTCTGATTAACGCCGAAATTTATATTGCACGCCGGGAGATATACCAGAACTACCTGACGCTCTATTCGGATGGAAGTCTGCGGGGTTTCGTGGTGGATGATTCTGAACAATTGGTAATAGGCGCATCGCTATGCTTTTTGAACAGACCCAACAACCCGGCCCAATGGGACGACCCCGGGCTTAACCCAATCATCCTCATCCCGATTTCAGATGACATCTGTACATGCGAAGAACTTATGGTAAACCGGGATAAGTTATTCCCCCCTGAGCCTGTATTTTGAGAACATTGAACAACAAAGGCTGTTCAACGTGGAAATGTCACCACGACGTAGCGGATCTGTGCCTGTAATTCTTCCGCTTGGGTCTGGGACTTGCGCTCGATTCGCTATACTGTTACGAAAG
>SKQZ01000298.1 GCA_007118765.1 Candidatus Hydrogenedentota bacterium | reverse complement strand
GCGAGACGCCCACGCGTTATTTCGGGCATTATATGGGACGAACATCGGCCCATTGCAATTATAGATAACACTGTTGTGCATGAAGGATATGTGTTTGCAGACGGCGTGCAGGTTTTTGAGATAGAGCCTACGCGGGTACTGCTCAAGGAAGGCGATACCATATCTCCAGTGGAAATAGAGGAGTTTTGATCTATGCTGCATCCAATGCGCATTTTAATGGCCGGGTTGGTTGTTATTGGCTTGGCATGGTTGCCGTTGCAACCGCAGGCTGCCGTAACCGACCTACAAGACGGTTCCAGGTGTTACCAACAGCGCCGTGACGCGATTGCAGGGCAATTGGCGGGATTGCGTGATGTCGCCGCGGAAACTGTGACGGGCGCTGCTACCGGTGAAACGGGCGAGCAGCGACAACAACAGAGAGTGCGGGTGACTGAAAAACTTAACAGTCTGGTAGCACTTCAATCTGCGGATAGCGATGTTGGTACGGGCACTGTGCGCGAGGCATATGATGTCGTTGATACGGCTGCCGTGGTGTTGCCGCCCATCGCCGACTATGAGCGTGCAGGCCAACCGGATACGTTCGCCTACATCCAGGATATTGAAACACAATTGCCCCGCGAGCCGGAGCCGGGCGATGTGCCCGATGCTCCTGTCGATGATGACGTTGACGTTGATGACGTTGAAGAAGACGAAGTGAGGCCGCCGCTGCCGCCTGCGCCGAGAGTGCAGACGACGGATCAGGTGCGGGAATCGCAGGAGTCTTTGGTGACACAGCTGCGTGGCTTGATGCGTGCCGTGTCTGTGAGTGCCGATCCAGTCGAGGGCGTGGAAACGCCGCCGTGGGTGGAAGACCCACCGGTCGCGGTGGAACCGGACGATGAAACAATAATGCCCGCAGAGCGCCCTGCGCCCAGAAGACCGGTTGTAACCTTTGAGGGTGATCCGCTGGACCAACTGGTGGACGTGGATTTCCGCGATGTTGATCTGACCAATGTTGTGGCCATTCTTGCAATGAAAGCGGACATCAACATCATCGCAGGGGCCGAGCTGCGCGGCGTGGTCACGGCCAACCTGCGCCAAGTGCCGTTGCGGATTGCAATGGAAACGGCGCTTCGCATGAACGGCTTGGGGCTGGTTGAAGAAGCTGGCATCTATTTTATTGTTCCCTATGAGGAGGCGGCCTCTGTAAACCGCAAGACGACCATGGTAACGCTTGAGAAAGCAGAGGCACGGAGTGTGCAGCGAATCTTGAACGACTTGGTCAGCGGCATTCGCGATGAGGCGGTTATCAATATCTCTGCGGACCAAGACTCCAACACACTTGTTATCAGCGCTCCTAGAGCGCGTGTGGACGAACTTGTGGCCATGGCTCATCAGTTAGACCTGGCGGAACATGTGATGCCCACGGTTACCGAGGCGATAGCGCTCAATTATTCGGAACCACGGCAAATGATTCCGCTTGTTGAAAGTATGCTTACGCCGCGTGTTGGCAATGTTGAGGGAGACGAGCGTGCCCGGCACCTTGTCGTAACAGACATGCCGGTGGTGGTGGAGCAGGTAACCGCATTGGTGAAGAAGCTGGATGTGCCCACCAAGCAGGTGCTGATTGAAACGATGGTGGTGGATGCGATACTGAGCGATGAGGCTGATACGGGCGTACAATGGCTTATTGAGTCGGTACGGCGCATGTCACGCCGTCAGGCCGCCTTGGGGCCGGACGGACGCGCCGTTGGTAATTTGCAGGAACTGTCCTTTATCAGCGACCTGCAGGCATTGCAAGATCCGGGCGGCCTGATGAACTTCAGTGTGCTCACAAACCGCATTGATTGGCGCGGGCTGATACAAATGGAAGTGCGCAACCGCAACGCCCATTTGGTCTCCAACCCGGTGTTGTTGACGCTTGAGAATGAAGCGGCAAATATTTCGATTTCACAAGAAATCCCGTATATTGAACTGACACAAACCGCCGCAGGCGGCCAACAGACCAACACCCAGTTTAAGCAAGTGGGTACGGTGTTGTCGGTTACGCCGCGGGTAACCCACGACAACACCATCATAGCAGAGATTGACGGCAAGGAAAGTAATCTGGTTGGCGAGTTCCAAGGTATTCCCATCGAAGACTTGCGCGAGATTAATTCCACCATGCGCATGGGCAATGGCCAGACCATATTTGTTGGCGGATTGCGCAAGAGCAATGCCACGACGTCAACAAAGGGAATTCCAGTACTGGGCGATATACCCATTGTCAACTTCATGTTCCGAACCAATCAACGACGCGAGCAAATCAATGAGCTGCTTGTGTTTCTTACCTGTACCGTTATTGATGGCGAACACCCGCCGGAACTGACGGAATATCAACAGGAACTTGTGGACAAAGCGCCGCCAATCGTCCCGCGGGTCGATGCATGGGAAAGTGTCGTGTATGACATCAAAAATCCCCATGCCACCAAAGAAATCCAAAAGCGGTGGCGCCGTGGCACGTGATGTGTAAAGCAATGTAACGGGCAACGCCATAAATGAATGTCTAACGCGATCGCCGTGAAACCGGCGGTCGCGTTTTTCTTTTCCCGTTGTGCTTTAAAGCGCGATAATATCCGGGGAACCATGCATCCCATATTTTGGGGTAGCGCCGTTTTTGGATACGAGATGTTGCCTGTGGATAACTTCCTGTTAACGGCAAAGAATACTACGTGAAATTCCTGTGGCAATGGGAAAAAACAAATCGGCTATGGCGTGGAATAAGGCTATGTAGTTCACTATAAAGAAGTAACACTTGTTTTTGTCGTGGGCGCTACTTTTTATTGAATCTCAAGGTTAACACAAAAAAAACGTGTAGATCTGTGGATAGGCGGTGGATAAGTCTTAATGGCCCCAAGCACAAGATATGGTGAATGGCGTTTCGTGCGGCTTCCCGAGCCCAGTGGTCGCGCATTGACAATTCGGTAAGCCTGTGTCAGCATCCGGCCGTCTCTGGAGGTCGGCAAGGAGAGCTCATCCATGTCCCGCCACCTGATGGGATGGGAACCAGCAGTGCGGTGTGTCTGCAAGTTGGCGCAGATAAAAGTTTGCGACACGCGGGATAATGACGTATTATCCTACCGTGGATATTAGTGTGTGCCAAGCCAAACGGTTTTGGTCGACAAGAGTTTTTGAGGGTATGGAAGGAAAGGAATGCGCTGACTGCGTCCACGATGTGTCGGTAACCATGCAACGCGGGATGGTTTGTTTCGTGTTGTCAGGATTGCATGCGTATGAAAAGAGACATTGAAGCACTAAGCAATACCGTTTACGATCTGTTGATTATTGGCGGAGGAATTACGGGTATCAGCGTTGCGCGGGACGCGGCCTTGCGCGGGCTGTCTGTGGCGCTGGTGGACAAAAGCGATTTCGCCGATGCCACTACTGCCGCGTCTTCAAAGCTGATTCATGGCGGTCTCCGGTACTTGCAAAATCTGGAACTGGGGCTGGTTCGGGAGTCGCTGCGGGAGCGACGCATCTGGTCGAATAATGCGCCCCACATGGTACATCCGTTGATGTTTCTTATGCCGGTGTACGACAAAGGGCTGCGGGGTCGGCTCAAGATGGCGTTGGGCTTAACTGCATACGACTGGCTCGCCTATGATCGCAACCGGCTGGATGATCCCGAAAAAGCGATTCCCGCGCACCGCACATTAAGCCGTGAGGAAGCAATTGCATTGGAACCGGGACTGGATGCGCCCAACCTTACCGGCGCCACCACCTTTTACGACTATCAAATGCATTATCCGGAGCGGCTGGCGCTGGCCTGTTTGCGCAGTGCGGTGGAAGCCGGCGCCCACGCCGCCAATTATGTGGAAGCGCGCGAGTTTGTTATTAAAGACAACAAAGTGGTCGGCGCACGGATGCGCGACAATAATGTCCATCGCTCGGATTTCACGGTGCGTGCAAAACTAACCATCAATGCCGCCGGCCCATGGGCGGATTTACTGTTGGATGCATTTCTTGCCAACAACAATGCGCGGCGAATGATACGGTCGAAAGGCATTCACATTCTTACGCGTCCCATAACCCAGGATCATGCCATCGCCGCACTCACGCCCAAAGGGCATTTTTTCATCCTGCCATGGCGCGGCTACTCCCTTATTGGCACCACAGATACAGTGTATCGCGGCGACCCTGATGGTTTCCGGGTGACCGAAAAGGACATTGTTGATTTCGTGGAATCAATCAACGAGGCCTATCCGGCGGCGGCCCTGCAACGCTCCGATGTGCTGTTCTTTTATGGCGGCCTGCGTCCGATTGTTGATCAGACCTCTGCGGTGGCCTCGGAACAGGACAGTTACTATGCGAGCCGTGCCGCGGAGATTTTGGATCACGAGGCCGAGAACAGTATTGCCGGTTTGCTTACCGCCATTGGCGGCAAATGGACAACAGCGCGACATCTCGCCGAGCAGGTGGTCGACATGGCGCAGGTTAAACTGGGCGCGGATGCCGTGGTGAGCACAACGGCCTCTGCGCCGGTGTTTGGCGGCAAAACCGGCATTTTTGCGGAGTTTGTTGAGAAAGCGCTTGAGCGCTATCAAGAACTGCCGGATGATATTGTGCGCCATCTGGCACAGCAACATGGCGCGGCCATGGATGAGGTGTTGCGAGCAGCAGAAGAAGATCCGGCCTTATATGCGCGGCTGGATGAGAATGCGCCGTATATTGCGGCGGAAGTAATCTATGCCATACGACATGAAATGGCGCTTACGCTGGACGACGTGCTTTTCCGGCGTGTTGGCATCGGCGCCGCAGGAAAACCTGACGACGCAGTGTTGGACCGGATGTGTACATTGATGGCGCAGGAATTGGAGTGGGATGAGGAAGACACCAGGAAGCAGCGGGAGCGCGCCATGATTCGCTACTTCCCGTCGTCACGGGTGCGTGCCATTGTAAACCCGCGTTCCTCGGGCAGCCATACTGCCGAACGTTGGCCCGCAATCGCAGCAAAACTAAGCGAACGGCTGGGACCATTTGACACGGTCTTTACAGACGGGCCCATGGCGGCAATGCGCCTTGCCACTGCCGCGCTTAAAGATGGCGTGGACCATATTATCGCCGTTGGCGGCGATGGCACGGTAAATGAAGTGATTAACGGCTTCTTTGAACAGGAGCGTCCCATTAATGCCCAAGCGGTGTTAAGTATCATCACCAGCGGTACGGGCGCGGATTTCCGACGTTCCTTCAGTACGCCGGAAGATATTGATAAGCAGGTGGCCCGCGTAACGGACGGCGAGGTGCATGCCATTGATCTGGGACGGCTGACGTATCGTGATGACGCCACCAGCGATGTGCGCACGCGCTACTTTGACAATGTCGCAAGCTTCGGGTTGAGCGGCGCCACTGACCGCGCTGTCAATCAACTGACTTTCGCCAAGAGTTTTGGCGGAAAATTCGCCTTTTTATGGGGTGCGTTCAAGGCGCTTCTCGAGTATCGCGGCGCACGGGTGCGTCTGCAGGTGGATGACCAGTATGATGATGTGCTGGACATCAACACCGTAGCCGTGTGCAATGGCAAATTTTTCGGCGGCGGCATGAATATCGCGCCCCTTGCGCAACCGGACGACGGGCTGTTTGACGTGATCGTGGTCCGCCATGCTTCGATGTTGCGGTTGATACTGGGTTTTTCGTCGGTGTATCGTGGACGCCATCTCGAAAAGAAAGATCAGGTGTTTATGTTGCGTGGCCGCAAGATAACGGCCGAACCGCTGAACCATGCCGCCGAAGTATTGTTGGATGTTGATGGCGAAGCGCCGGGACGATTGCCCGCAACCTTCGAAATTGTACCGCGAGCGATTCTGCTGAAATACTGATTGGTTTGAAAGCGAACACTATCATGGACAAGTCAACACTGCGCTGGAATGGATGGGGTTTATGTGATGCACCCGATGTGTTGGGCGACAACGCGGAAGGCATCTGGCAATGGCTGGGAAGCTATTTCGGCATGGGCACGTTGCCGCATACGCCGGCGGTCGCATTGGAGCAGGCATCGTTGCCGCCCAGCCGCCTTAATGCCTCACAGCAGCAAGAACTCGCGGCGATTATGGATGCACAGCGTATTGTCGTCGAAGATCGGGAACGTGCTTATCACGCCCGTGGCCGCAGCTACCACGACCTGTTGCATTTACGTGCGGGCAGGCTTCAGACAGCCCCGGACGCGGTGGCATATCCCGCCACCGCAGCGGAAGCACAGGCACTGGTTGCCCATGCGGTTGAGAACGATATCGCGTTGGTGCCTTATGGCGGCGGTTCCAGTGTTGTGGGCGGTGTTACGCCTGCACCCACGTCAGCGCAGCGCGCCGTGATTACGGTTGACATGGCGCTGATGAATCAGGTGCTCGACATTAACAAAACCGATATGGTGACACATTGCGAGGCAGGCATCTACGGCCCCCACTTGGAGCGTTGCCTGCAAGAAGCTGCTGTGACGCTGGGGCATTATCCCCAGTCCTTTGAATACTCCACGCTCGGCGGTTGGATAGCCAGTCGCGGCGCCGGTCATCAGTCCAATAAGTACGGCAAGGCCGAGGATTGGTTTGTTGCCGCCACCTTGGCAACACACAAGGGGATGTGGCACACGGAAACGTTTCCGAAAAGTGCCGCAGGCCCCCTGCTTCGCGATCTGGTGCCGGGCTCCGAGGGTGTCTTCGGCATTATTACGGATGCATGGGTGCGCATACATGAATTGCCGGAGAAGAGGGAATATCGCGCATGGTTTTTTCAGGATTTTGAATCCGGCGTAAACGCAACCCGCGCCTTGTTGCAACACGATGTCCCCACGGCCATGGTGCGTTTGTCCGATGCGGACGAGACGTTCTTTTACAGCGTCTTGCACGGGGGCGCCGACGTGGCTGAAAACGGACCAATGGGCTTTTGTCTGATGCTCGTGGGATTTGAAGGCGATGCCGCAACCGTGGAGTATGGAGCGGCCCGTGCCGAAACTGTCCTGCGTGAATATGGCGGCGCGGACATGGGCGCCTCGCTCGGCGCGGCATGGCTTGAAACACGTTTCGAGACGCCGTACCTGCGTGATCCCATGCTTGACCGCGGCCTGGGAGTGGATACAATTGAAACCGCTGTTTCGTGGGAGCGGTTGCCCCAATTGCATCAGACGGTTTGCAAAACCTTGACTGAAGTCATTGCGGCGAATGGGCCGCAAAACGACACCAAATCCATTGTAATGTCCCATCTCAGCCATAGTTACCGCACAGGCGCCAGCCTGTACTTTACGTTTGTGTTTCCACGCAACGGCGAGGATGCTATCGGGCAGTGGCAGACAATCAAAACCGCTGCGTCTGATGCCATTGTGGCGGCGGGCGGCACCATCTCCCACCACCATGGTGTGGGCGAAGACCATCGGGATTGGATGAAAACAGAAAAAGGACCCGTGGCAAATGCGTTGTTGCACGCCCTTAAACGGGAAATAGACCCCACCGGTGTTATCAATCCCGGCAAACTGCTGTCGTAACACCGGCGCTGCCGCAGGTATGTGAGCGGCATCAACGCGCCTGTGGCGGTGTACGGCGGTGCAGCCCTCCGTTCTTGATTGCCAGCGTCGTATGGTTTAGTATGGGGGAGACTTGTGAAAGGGCGTTGTGTATGTCTGTTGCCCATGTCCGGGCGGCTGATTTCGTGTCGGTGATTGGATCCCGGCCGCGCCTTGCAGCGCGACCGGAACCGCAATCATCACACTCACCGGAAATGCGTGCGGCGTTCATACGCCGCTCCTGAAAACGCCCCTCTCATCCTGTGATGCTGTCAGATACGCGGTGTTTCCCCGCGTTTCTGCCATTGATTGTAGCGGATTAGTATTCCGATGTGCGGAAACAAGAGGATTATTTTTGGATTTTTTTTGCCTCATCATTGGGAGTAGCCACAAACTATGCCTGTGCTGAACCGACATGTGTGCTGTATTCTGCCGGTGATGGCACTGCTGTGGGGCTGTTCCACCGATGTTCCTGCAAACTGGTTTGCCTTGAACGCCGAAGTGAAAGTCCTGCACGAGCAGGGACGCTATGGTGAGGCGTTGGATGTGGCACGGCAAGCCCTTGAGGTGGCGCAGGAGCAGTACGGACCTGAGCACCGCCTGACGGCTTCCGCGTTAAACAATCTGGCCTTGCTATATAAATTGCAGGAGCACTATGAAGAGGCCGAACGGTGTTACCAAGAGGCAATGGCAATCATGGCTGATAGCCTGGGGGAGGCCCACCCCGCCATGGCAACACTGGCCAACAACCTCGCGGCGGTCTATCGGGAACAGGAGCAGTACACCGACGCTGAGCCCTTGTTCGAGACGGCACTGGCCATATATGAGTCCCACTACGGCGAAGACGATCCGAATGTTGGCATTGCGCTTATGAATTTGGCGCGTGTATATATGCACACCGGCCGTTTTGAAAAGGCAGAGCAGCTGTTGCAGCGCGGTCAAGCCATATTCGAAGACACGTTTTTGCCCAACCACCCATATCTGGCTGCCATCCTTCACAGCAAAGGAGAACTGCGCATGGTGCAGGGACATCATTCGGACGCCCTCGTCCTGTACAAGGACGCCCTGCGTATCCGCGAGCATGTCCATGCGCCCAATCATCCGGAAGTGCTTGCCTCGCGTGCGGCGATTGAAGCGTTGGAGAACGAATAAACGTCTTCCGTGTACGTGAAAGACGGTTTGGCGAACCATGCGCATTGTGAGATGCAGGCCGAGACTGATCGCTCGGTGCTTCTGAAAGGCAAACCTTCCTGCTTCGAGCCGTGGGGTTGCCACGATATCATGCATGGAGGCGGTCAAACGGTTTATGTGAAATATCCGCGGGGCCTGCGTTACAATGAGCGTGTAGAAACAAGAGGAGATGCACTATGACAACGGTAAACAGACGCGATTTTATGAAGCACGCATTGGCTGCTGCGCCGGTGGCCGGCGTATTGGCGAAGACAGCAAAGGCAACTGCACGGGAGAATGTATCCATGCCGCCCTTGTGCGTTTTTTCAAAACACCTTGAGTTTCTGGACTATAAAGACTTGGCCCGTACGTGCCGTGAATTGGGCTTGGACGGCGTGGATTTGACGGTGCGCCCGGGCGGTCACGTTTTGCCGGAGCGTGTGACCACAGACCTGCCCGCCGCCGTGGAGGCCATTCGTGCGGAAGGTCTTGATGTGCCCATGATCACCACCCGGTTCGTCAGTGGCAACTGCGAGGGGATTCAAGATATTCTGACAACGGCCAGTGAACTCGATATTCCGTATTTCCGCGTGGGTAATCACCGTTACGACCAAGACGGTCCCATCCTGCCACAGTTGGAGCGTTTTACTGAGGACTTGCGCAGCCTCGCCCGTGTAGCCGAGGAGAAGGGCATGATTGCGGGCTATCACAACCATTCGGGCCGCTTAAATGTGGGTGCGCCGCTCTGGGACTTGCATCGAATGTATGAAGCGGTGGGCTCCGAGCACATGGGCTCCAATTTTGACACTGGTCATGCCACGGTCGAAGGCCCGTATGGCGCTTGGCAGATTACCACCCGCTTACTGGCGCCGTGGGTACGCATGGTGGCCGTTAAAGACTTCCAGTTTGCGGGCACACGGCCGCGTTGGGTGCCGCTCGGCGACGGCGCGACGGATATTGCCGCCATGCTGACGATACTTCGTGATCTTGGCAATTTCAACGGCCCGGTGTCCATGCATTTTGAATATCGCGTACCGTCGCAGGATGCCATGATAGAAGAGATAGGCAAGGCGGCGACCTATATGCGCACGGAAATCTTTCCCAAGGCGGGATATTCGGGTTAACCCGCATATTTCACAAGATTTCTGTTTCGCCTGCGAATCTTACACCATATCAGGCACTTTGCTTGCCCGCCGACTTCGACGTGTAATAACACGCTGTCAGCCTGCGGCCTGCGCAAAACACCTGCTCTGGCGCAATCTTCACAGGCTCACGACAAAACCTGATGAAATATCCGGGTTAAGCGTCGGGGTCCAGCCTGCGCAGCCGTGCAGGTTCCACTTCTTCGGGCGTGGGCATTACGCCCGAGAACAAGAAGTGTGACCAACGTCGCAGGTCGTTCAGAATGCATATCAATGAGGGCACCAGCAGCAATGTGAGCAGGGTGGCAAAGGTGATGCCCGCCGCCAGCGATATTGCCATGGGAATGAGTGGTCGTGCTGCACGGTCTGTTTCCATGATAAGGGGCGCCAGCCCGCCAACGGTGGTGATGGTGGTCAGGAAAATGGCCCGGAACCGCCGTTCGCCTCCGCGTTGCACCGCCTCATAAAAGGGCATGCCGTCCGCAAGGTAATTGTTGATACGCTCAATGAGTACGATGGCGTCGTTAACCACTACACCCGCCAGCGCAACCAATCCGAACACGCTCATCATGGTAAGGTCGTGCCCCATCAGCAGGTGGCCGAAAACGGCGCCGCTCATGCCGAACGGTACGGTAACCAAGATGACCAGGGGTTGCACATAGGAACGGAATACGGTTGCGATAATGATGAAGATGCCGATAATCGCCATGGGAAACCCGATATACAGGCTGTCAATGGCATCGCGGAAGGCTTGGTGATCTCCCTTGAATTCCATTGTAACATCCCGATGCCGTGCCTGTAACTCCGGGAAATGCATCTCATTCAAATAATCAATGATTTCACGGGCATTGGCGATTTCCGTCTGTACATCCGCCGACACCACCAGCCTGCGTTGTCCGTTGGTGCGGCGAATGGACGTAGCGCCGCTGGTATACGAAATGTCAGCCACGGAGAGCAAGGGCACTTCAACCGTGCGCGGGGCGGCATTGTCAGCGGGGATGCGTCCCCTGCCACCCATGGGAGGCACTCTCGGGCGGATGCGTATGTTTTCAAACATATCAAGCATTTCCCGCTCCTCTTTGGGGTAGCGCACCCGCACCCGCACATCGTCTTTGCCCCGTTGCACGCGCACCACCTCCGTGCCGTAGTAGCCGGTAAATATTTGCTGTGCCAAGTCTGCCACATGCAGGCCAAGTGCACGTGCCTCGGGTTTTAACCGCAGCTTAATTTCGTTGGGTCCCACCCGGTAATCGTCTTGAATCTGATACACGCCTGCAAAGCCCGCCAGTATTTCCTGAAGGTCTTCAGAGGCTGCAATCAGGCTGTGCAGGTCGTCCCCTTGCAGCCATATTTCAATGGGTTGTGCCGTGGGCCCGCTTTCGCCGCCTTGCACCGTAAGCGCCAGTGCGCCGGTGATCATGCCGATTTTTTGCTCCCACCCGGCCATGATGGTCTCAACATGAATATCCCGCTCCTCCATACTGAGCAAATCCACCCGGACAGAGCCGAAATTGGAGCCGATTTCGGTGGCGCCGCGCTCATCAAACCGGGAGCCCACGATTGAAAAGGTGTTTTCCACAAGGGGCGCCCCCGACCCCGTTTGGGTTTCAGCGGCGAGTTCGTACAACGCTTCTTCGAGCCTTGTGACGGCCACCGCGGTAACATCCAGCGGCGTACCGCTGGGAAACTCGATGACGGCGGACATATT
>SKQZ01000032.1 GCA_007118765.1 Candidatus Hydrogenedentota bacterium | reverse complement strand
TCGCCCACGGCCAGCGGACACCGAACGGCGCGCACGTGGCTTTCAAACTTGGCGTCTATTTCAATCCAACGCACGGTGTTTTCGTGCAGCGTGTCGCCGGTGCATTCGGCCAACGTGTCCGCAATCTGGTGCAACCGGCGTATGGCCGCCGTTAGCTCCATAATTTCCATTTGTACGGGCGATTCGTCTTCTGGATCAAGCGGCTTGATGGCGATAAGCTTTTCAAGCAACGTCTCACAGGTACGGATGAGTGTGCGCGTAGTATGCACGGCGGGCATCACCACCTCTTCGTGCAATTGCCGAAACGTTGGTTCCGACAGGATATCGGGCGTCAACCGCCATTTGATGTCGCGCCCGATTTGCTTGGCCGCATCAGCCGTATATTCGCGCAGACCGGTGAACACGTCGTCCAATTCATCTGTGACAAGCAGCAGGGCCGGGCGTAATTGCGTGTCAATGATGGCGATGAACGTCTCGTATTCGTCGGTACTCATTTGCGGACAATTGCGCATGAGTTTCAGTTTGAGGAAAGGGATGAGGCCCCGTTCGTTTTCCATTTCGACGCGCAACAGGCGACCGAGTGTTTTTTGCGTGCCGTGACGCGAAGCATTAACGCCGAAATACTCGGTGGCGGCATCCTCAATGCTGTGGGCTTCGTCAAAGATAACCCGTTTGTATTGGGGCAGAACGGCTGCACTGGTGAAATTGCCCAACTCCTTTTTCACGGCGACATCGGCAAAAAGCATGTGATGGTTGACCACCAGCAAATCCGCACGGGCCATTTCTTTGCGGGCGGCCATAAAAAAGCAGGCCTGAAAATGGCGGCATTTGCCGCCTGCACACATATCGGCCTCGCAGTTTACTTTTTCCCACACGGCGCGGTCGGGGATAAAATGCAGGTCGGCGCGACTGCCGTCGTGGGTGGATTCGGCCCACGTAACAAGTTCGCGCAATTGTGCGGCGCCCGTTTGATCATCAAAAAGCGAGATTTCGGAGAAGGCATGTTCAAGTTTACGACGACACACATAGTTGCCGCGTCCCTTCACCAGACAGGCGTGAAAAGGCGTGTCCAAGCACTGTTTCAGCAGCGGCAAGTCATGTCCAATAATTTGTTCCTGTAAATTGATGGTGCGCGTGGAGATGACAATGCGCTCTTTATTCTTTACGGCCCATTGAATGGCAGGCACCAGATAGGCCATGGTTTTGCCGACCCCGGTGGGCGCTTCAATCACGGCAACGTTGTCGTGATTGAACGCGGCAATGATCGCTTCAGTCATCGCAATTTGCTGGGGACGCAATTCAAACCCGTCAATGACTTCGGCCAATGCACCGTCTTCGTCGAGGGCGCGTACCAGGGAACGGGCATTTAACAGGTGTTTCTGGCTTGGTGCGAAGGGCTCTACTACAACATACACCCGTGTGGCGGCGTTGTCCACGATATAGACGCCATGGCCGTGGGCGCTGTACATGGAGGCCACGTCAAGGTCGGCATCGCTGGGCTCAAGATTGCCGGTGGGATGATTGTGCAGCACCACCTCGCGCAGGCGCAGTTGTGTGAACAAGGCGGGCACCGCTTCGGCATGACCCCGGGCCAGCACGCGCACTTCAATGACCCGGCTCTGATCATCCAGTGTTCCGGCAAAAAATACTTCGCGCCCGTCCGCGTCAGCGATATGCTGTTGCAACGCATCAGCGGCTTCGCGGGTGAGGCGTTCTAATATGGATTCGCCGTCGGGCATGTGTGCGCGTACCTGTTACATACTGGTTTTATGGGCGCGGATGAAATGTCTTATGCGCGTTGGAAAGACGCTCCGCACTGACATGGGTGTAAATCTGGGTCGTGCCGATGTCGGCATGTCCCAGCATTTCCTGCACCGACCGCAGATCGGCGCCATTATCAAGCATGTGGGTGGCAAAGGAATGGCGCAACGCATGGGGCGTCACGTTCTGTGCGATGTTGGCGTGACGCGCATACTGCTTGATCATGCGCCACACGGTGGTGCGTCCCAGGCGCTTGCCGGAATCGCCGATAAACAACGCTTCGTCCCGGTGTGCCCATTGCATGCGTTGTGGCAGCCACGCCGCTATTTTTTCGATGGCGCGACCGCCGAGGGGGACGACTCTGAATTTGGAACCCTTGCCCAACACGCGTATTATGCCCTCTTCAAGGTTCACATGCTTGGTTGGCAGCGCAGTCACTTCCGATATGCGCAGGCCGCAGGCATAAAACAATTCAAGCATGGCGGCATCGCGCAATCCCTCGGGTGTGGCGCAGTCCGGCGCCGCCAACAGGCGTTCCACTTCCTCGACCGACAGGCAGCGCGGCAATTTGCGGGACAAGTGAGGCGTTTCCGCCAGCTCGGTGACATCAATATCGCAGAGACCTTCTTCCAGCAAAAAACGGTGGAACCGGCGAATGGCGCTGAGGTGGCGCGTAACAGACCGGGGCGTCATATTTTCGGCACGCAGACAGGCCAGATGGTCTGTCACATCTTCAAACACAATATCACCCGGACGCTCAACACCCTGCTCATTGAGGCTTTGAAGATAGCGTCGTATGTCGTTCGCATACGCCGCAAGAGTATTCTCGGAAAGCCCCGCTTCGAACACGGCCGACTCCATAAAGCGGTCAAAGAGGGCCTCAAGTGGAAACAGGTCGTCTGCCATGCGCGATGTCCTTAAACACATCGCCCCGGCGCCGCTAAAAAGCGACACCGGGGCATAAAGTTACATTGTTGTCACGTTCCGGCTAGTTGTCACCCAAGGTGATGTTGAACTCCGCACGCCTGTTGAGGGCACGGTTGGCCGGGGTGTCATTGGGCACCGCCGGACGGGTCAAGCCGTAGCTCACCGTCTCAATACGTGCCGCATCAATGCCGTTCTCAACCATGTAGGCTTTCACGGAATCAGCGCGACGCTGACCAAGGCCCATGTTGTAATCGGCGGGGCCGACGCTGCATGTGTGGCCTTCGATGACGACGGTGTCGCCGGAGTGTTCCTTCATCTCCGCAATCAGCTTGTCAATTTCCGCTTTGCCTTCGGGCCGCAACACAGCCTTGTCGAAATCGAACAAGACATGGTTCAGCACGACTGCCGTACGCTCTACCGGCGGGGGCGGGGGCGGCG
>SKQZ01000473.1 GCA_007118765.1 Candidatus Hydrogenedentota bacterium | reverse complement strand
GCGATTCACTTAATGACGATCTGTTCACAGCGAGGTGTCATTAGTCAATAGTATTGTAGCGCAGGCTTCCAGCCTGCTTTCAGATACGCGGGTATGAGGCCAGTTTTCTCACGGCGATGAAACTTTTATGTTGTTGATATTACGAATGTTAAAAAGAGCGTCATTAGCAGGAGGGCGTAAGCCCGACGCGGCAATCTGGGCCATGAGATTGCTTCACGTTTTTCGCAATGACGATGAAGCCAGATCGCGTCGCTCCGCTCGCGATGACGATAATACTATGTTGTTGATATTACGCACGTCGAAAAGAGATTCAATCGCATTGCTATCTGTTGTGGTGTGTGTACTCGCGTTGCTGGTTGTGGCAGGCCCGGTGTTTGGGGATGTTGTTGTTGAGATGCCGGACGCATGGACGCCGCGAGAGGAAAGCTGGCGGTTCGACGATGATACTGCAACAAATACAGACCCACATGCCCACAGTGGCGTGCTGGCGCTCACGGACAAGGTTTTCACCGATGTGCGTGTATCAGTCGAGACAAGAATCAACCATGAATACCGCGATGCCGACCGCACGTGGTCGGGAATCATACTTCGTGCTCAGAGGCCGCTTGTTGATGGCGCATGGAACGGCGGCTACCATCTGTTTATGCGCGCCAACGGCGAGGTGGTCTTGAGGCGCGCCGGGGATGACAGCCGGAAAACAGCGATGACAGCGGTACGCCCTGACGAACAGTTTGTTAACCTGACACTGGCTGCCGCCGGCACAAGCATTCGCGGTTACGTGAATGGTGAGTTGCTTGTGGAGACGGAAGACACCGTTTATACAAAAGGAGAAATTGCTTTGGTACATTTTGCGAACGAATCCGTTTTTCGAGCAGTGCAAGTGCAAGGAAATGTTGTTGCGGCGCCGGCGGTTGCCGTTGTTGACCCGGAGCACCCGACGCCTGAGGCGCACGCTCCGGTAACGCCGCTGCCCGGCATTGGAGTGCGAACCGACACCGACGGGGCGCCGATGTTTTATTGTCGTGATACGGGCGAGCGGTTTGTGCCCAAGGGGTTTAATCATACGGTATTGTCCGACGTCAGTGAAGGCTGGCACGCGACCTTCAATGTGGGACATTACAATTCGGAGGACATGGCGGCGCTGCTTAAAGAGATGGCCGGGCACGGCGCGAACACAATTCGCGTGTGGGCATGGGGCATTCAAAATGCGTCAGGTTTTACCGGCGGGCGGGAAAGTCGCGGGCTCAATGGCGCCTACATGGAAAACTTCGTGGATTTCCTGCGTCTGTGTACGAAGCACGACCTGTATGTTGTCCCCATTTTGGATGAAACGCCGCGCAACGCCTACTATGACAGCGTGGCCGCGTACGCAGATGCCGAACTGCCCACGCCGGCCGTTACCGGCTACAATGCCACGTATATGAGCGCCGGTGTGTTGGCCGCGAAAAAACAGGCAACACGCGACTTCATCCAGTTTGTGAAAGAGGCGGATGCGGGCTTGCTGAACACCGTGTTGGGCTGGGCTTTTGCCAACGAGGCATTTGTAAATCACCATCAAGGCCCCTTTGACCGCGAAGCAGGTGCGGTGACCACCTTTACGGGGCGTTCCTATGACATGGCCGACAACGCACAACGACAGGCCTGTTACGACGAGACCATTCTGCAGTGGTGTAATGTGCTGACCGAAGCGGTGAAGTCCATTGCGCCGGAAGCGCTGACCACCATTGGCATGTGGACCAGCGATGCCCACGGGCGTCCGGCGGTGAACTATCTGCTGCCCGATGACCGTGATCCGCGACGTCCGCCCCGCCCGTCCGTATTGGCCGGGAGCAACAGCGCCCTCGATTTTCTGGACATCCATATTTACCCGTGGGACGGCACGTCAAAAGTGCGGCGCGACGCCCACGAATGGGATGCGCTAAAAAAGAGCGACAAGCCGGTGATTGTCGGGGAATACGGCGTGTTCAAGAACCGGTCTATTGACGAAGCACGGGTGATGCTGCGCGAAATGCTTGAACAAGCCTTCGACATGGGCTATCAGGGCGCGTTACACTGGGTGTGGGACCTGACCGCCGTGCCGGGGCAAACGTGGAGCGCCGTGGAAGAGGACTTGGCCGCGTACTTGATGACGCTGGATGTCTATCCTTCGCCGGATACCACCGACACGGCGCCGTAGGAAACAATGTCAACCCGATGAAATGTCCCGGTTAGAATCATATCCCGGAAGCAAGTTATGAAACGTTTCGGATTCACATTGATAGAATTGCTGGTGGTGGTTGCCATTATTGCCATTCTGGCGGGCATCCTGTTGCCTGCACTGGCGCGGGCACGCGAAGCGGCGCGCCGTGCAAGTTGCCAGAACAACCTCAGGCAATGGGGGTTGATATATAAAATGTACGCAGGCGAATCACGCGGCGAGAAATATCCGCGCCTGCACATTTATCATGGGCCGCAACACGATTGTGACGATCCCGAGTTTCCTGTTACGAACCCCCATTCAAATAACATTCGCTCCGGCCCGTATGTGCCGTCCGTTTATCCTGAATATCTGACCGATCCGGCGATTATATTTTGTCCCTCCGATCCCGACAGCGACCCGCAGGATTTGTATTCGCCCGCGACCGGGCTCATGGAGTTTGCATACCGTTGCCAGGGGCAACGCGGACATGGCCAGATAGACGCAAGTTATTTTTATGTGGGCTGGGTGTTTGACCGCGTGGATGACGGTGACGATCCGGTGCCCATAGACCTCTGCAACGATGCCTTCAATTTTAATATCCCGCCGGATCATCCCTGGCCGCCGCCGGCGCAAATCCCGGGGTTTGCCCGATCCTTTTTTGGCCACACACCGTCTGAAGCGGTCGCCCGGTCTGACTTGGATATTGACCTCTCGGAAATCGATGAGTATGAATTGATTGCGAGTTTCAGGACCACCGACGCGCCCAGTTTCGGCAATGCCGGTACAAGCATGCTGTTTCGGCTGCGGGAGGGCATTGAACGTTTTCTGATTTCGGATATTCATAATCCGGCCGCCTCGGCCCGTGCGCAAAGCGACCTCTTTGTCATGGCGGACCGGGTTAGTCACGATCCCGTCGGCTTTAATCATGTCCCCGGCGGCGCCAACGTGTTGTTCATGGACGGCCATGTCAGATTTGTTCGCTATAATCCGCCCCAGTCGCCTGCACCGGTTACGGGCGGTTTGGCCGGGGTCATCGGCAATTGAGGGCAGCTTGGGCGTGTGCTGCCAAGCGGGGCGATGGGCGGTGCAACGGGCGGGCAAAAAAAATGGCGTCCCCAAGGGGATTTGAACCCCTGTCGCCGCCGTGAAAGGGCGGTGTCCTAGGCCAGGCTAGACGATGGGGACGCATTGGTATACGACAGGAACACGCAAAACGCAGGATATCTGCGACGTGTTGAGGCGATACTATAGCAAAGAATCGCGCTTGAAATCAAATTTATCGCCGTGGCCAATCGCCGAGTGCACACCGGCCATGGCGGCGTTTCCCGAGATGCGTTTCGCCAGCCACGGTGTGATAGAATCAACCGTTTCCCACTGGATATGGAGCAGGGTATGGAACAACTCAAGCGTATAATGTCAGGCGATTTTGCGCGCAACGAGGCGCGACAGTATCTACTTTGCATGAGCGGTGTATTCTGGGGGCTTATCCTGCTGGCGTGGCTGGGATATCCCGCAGAAAACCGATATTCGATCATGACGCACACCTTCAGCTTTCTCGGCAGCTACGAAACCAAGCATAACCCGCATTGGTGGTGGTTGTTTACCGTGGCCATGATATTCTGGGGCGGCGCCGGCATTCCGTTGTCATTATACTACCGACGTCGCTTGCATGTGGTGTCTTCTCGCGGTGCATGGGTGGGTGCGGGTCTGCTGATTCTGGGCTTCGTGAATATCGGCTTGGTCGGCGTGTTCCCCGACGTGAGGACGGTGGTGTACAACGAATTGCGCGTCACAGACATACATGAGAAGACGGCGGTGCTGTCGGCGGTCGGGTTTATACTGGGCATCAGCGGGTATGGACTCCTGCTGTTAAAAGATGCGCTGGGGGAGCGCCGCTTGGCGCATCGGGGCATGGTTGCGCCTTATGTATTCTGGGTCGGCGTGTTGACCGTGGCCTCCTATTTCCTGATCAAATGGGAGTTTGTATACGCCGAAAAAAGAGCGGCCGCCCAGGCTGCGGGCGTGTCCATCGGCAGTTCGTGGTCCGAAGCGCTAAACACGCGGTACTCCTTCCCGCTTTGGGAAAACATCCTCATCTACACCCTGTTCATCTTTCTGGTTTGGTTCGGGTTCACATTGTCGCAAGCGGAACCCCGCACATAAAGCCCCGGAAAAAGTTGTTGAAGCACATCGGGTTCACGCGGCACAGGTGGCGGTGGTGCGCAGACATACTTGTTCGGGCCTTAGTGCGAGTGTGAATCCCCGTTTGGCGACGGTGGTGATGAGCGCCTTGTATTGGGCGTCCACGGATGCGAGTCGTTTTACGAGCATGCGTTTCTGGTAGTGCATCTGATTATCTTCAACAATAACATCGCCCCACATGTCGCGGTAGATGGTTTCATAGGAAACGCATTGCCCGGGATGTGCGGCGAGTGTTCGGATAAGCCGGTATTGTTTTTCTTGCAGGGTAATGGTGACTCCGTTCAACGTTATTCGGCCCGGCCGGGTATCGTCCACGAGAAGTATGGGTGCACTGTCCGGGCCTTCGTTGTCTCGCTCTTTCACCTCGCGCTCGGCCCATTGTTTTACGGCATGTATCTGACGCGGCGTTAACCACGGTTCAAGCATATCTTCCGATGTTGCATGCAATGCTTCGGGCGTGTTCAGTCCCGCGTCGGCAAGGCGCAACAATGCGTTCCGCGGCGCACCCGACACGATCCGCGCCACGGGCGCCAGTGCTTCGCCGACGCCATGATGCAGCCGCTCGGAAAAGCAGCGCACCTTCTCCGCGAAGTGTTCCGCCAACTGTTCTGCATCCGCCAGTGTGGCGGCGGCATCCGCCAGCCATGACACCTGATGGGCGGCATCACGGATCTGTCCGGCGGAAACATCATACGCCGCCTCAATCTCATGAAGCGGCATTTCCTCGATCCAGTCGTTCAGAAACAAGGCGGCCTTGATGGCGCGTGCTTCGTCGTGGAACGGGGCCAGACGGCAATTACGCAGCCGGTTTAACGGGGTGTCCACGTCAATGGGCAACATTGCCGTTTGCTTTTTCAATTGCGCCGGATAATCGGCCGTCTCATATTCATACCGCGTCAGCGACACCTGCCGCAGCCGTGCGTCGGGCGCCAGCGTCAGTGCGGTCAGCAAATCAAGGGCGGGCCAGTCGCGGCGCTCGCACAGCCGCAGCCAATGACGCAGTACGCGGGCACAGGCCAACGACACGCCCTTGGTCGCCGTTACCCGCCCCGCCGGCGTTGCCTCGAATGCGAGCGTTTCCAGATCGGTGTCGGCGTTGACGGCAATGGTTGCGCCGTTTTCGGCAATGGCCTGCATCATGCCCGTGTCCAGACATCGCCGCACGGCCGCGCCGATGCGAAATCGTGTTTCTTCATCGGAGCGCCGCGCCGCCCATGCTGTGTGTGCGGCCAGCGTCTTGGCAAAAAAGGCGGCAAGCCCGTCCATGGTACGCCGACAACGCGACGCGACAAGACGCAATACATGGTCTTCGAGCGGCGCCTGCGCCAACTGTGATGTCACAGGTTCGCGGCGTCCCGTGACATATCGCCGCCACAGAGCGTCCCGGTCAAAGAGCGACGCGGCCACAAGAATGGCGCGCCCCGGCTCCGCTTCGACATCATCCGGCGCGTATCGGCCCGCCCGTCCGCTCATGTTCTCAAACTCCGCCTGCGAAATGGGAGCGCGCCACGGCAGGTCGAGGCGGGGATCGTAAATCCATTTGTCCGCACTCACAAACACATTGCGCGCAGGCAGATTCATGCCCACCGCCAGTGTGCTGGTGGCTACCAGCACTTTTGCCGCGCCCGAACGAAACGCCGTCTCCACGATACGTCGTTCGGCAGGCAACAAATCCGCGCTGTGAAACGCCACACCCGTTTCCAGCGTATGTAACAACAGGTCCCGCGAACGGGTCGGTTCGCAGGCGTGCAGTTTTTCGATGGCGGTTGTTGCCGCAGGCAATGACACGCGCCGCGCCAGTAATTCCGCACCATGCCACGCCTCGCGCCGCGCCTTCACAAAGACCAGGCAGCGTTCGCCTGCCTCGGCCAAGCGTCCCACATTGCTCATCACCTCTTCCCAAGGGGTGTCGCCGTGCGATGTGGTCAACGCTTCTTCGTCTTCGTCCTGGGTGTTATGTTCCCGGTAGCGAAATGTGCCCTCATGCAACACGCCATAGCGTAATTCCACGGGCCGTCGACCATAGTCCAAGAGATGTGCGTTCAACCATGCGGCCGGTTGTTCGGCTGCGCCCAGCACCGCGGACAAGCCGATAATGCGCACCCCGTCAACATGCAGGCGCGTCAGCAAGGTTTCAATGGCCGCGCCCCGGTCTGCATCCGACAGGGCCTCCAGTTCATCCGCCACCACCAACGACAGTTCGCGCAGCCGCTCAGGCCGCGCCGCCGCCAGGTGGTCCAGTTTTTCATATACCGCCACCGCTATGTCGAAATCGCCCCGTGCAAATGCGTCGTCAAATGCCCGTCGATCGCGGGTGCAGATAATGACGCGCAGGCCGTAGGCCTCGTATCGTGCGCGAAATGCCCGGTATTTCTCCTCGGCCAACGCCTTTAGCGGCAATAGATATGCCGTCTTGCGCCGCTGCAATGCCGCATGCACAGCGGCCATTTCTCCCACAAAGGTCTTGCCGGAGCTCGTCGGCGCCTGTACCAGTAAATTGCCTCCAGTGAACAATGCGCATTCGCGCACCGCTTTTTCTTGCAGCGGCAACAACCGTTCACCCTGTTGTTCGCGCCATAACGATGCAATCGTCGCCGGCACGCCATGTCCAATCAGTTCCAATGTATCCATTGTTTCGTCTCCTCTGTTCCGGTCGCCCCCTTGACGACACTGGCTGCAAGTTGTACCTTGGCGGTCTGTTTTGTGGTGTTCATTCTTTTGACAGACACACAGGTAGTATACTGAACATTTTTTCAGTTGTCAAGTGCCGGAACCGGATTTATTGGGTACGTATTACCGCCTACAATTTCAATGGGGAAACAGCCGCTCCGAAAACTTGGGTTCCCAAGGTCGTCGGATATTGATTCGCTACTACCGCCTGTCGTAAACTGCCATTTGATGAAAGTGCGTAATTAAAAAGAAAACGAAACCACAACATAGTTATCCCTTGAAGAGGCGAGGAGGCCGTTGAAGACTGGCAAACTTGTGCTCTGCCAACTTGTCTGCCAAGACAAAGTATCGACGTGGAAAGTCGGTCGGACGTGGTGGTGTAATGTGGGGGAGTCCGAACAGGTGGCTAAAAGCAGAAAGGTGTGCTCAGATTCCCGGAAGACGGTATGAAGGTGAGATAAGAATAGATGCCTGCGAAGTACTCAGATATAGAGATTGCCCGAAAGGTTGAGGAGCGAAAGCCGCTTCCGGATAACTATCGCGATCGCATTCAACTCCGTGACAAACGCGGTCACAGGGAACGCGAGTTGGATGTAGTTGGAAGCGCCGGGACACAGTATCGGCTTATCCTGAGGCAAAGCAATTTCAACACAATGGACTTCTCGATTATTCTCGCTGTAAATCCGGCCGATTCGAATCAGCTTTTTCGTCTTCGCCGCTATAACGGCAAGAGTCATGAGCACACGAATCAGATCGAGGGAGATACCTTTTACGATTTTCACATTCACCATGCAACGGAGCGCTATCAGGAAAGCGGCGCACGTGAAGACGCGTTTGCTGAAGCGACTGACCGCTACGCCGATTTTAATGCAGCCTTGCGTTGCATGCTTGAAGACTGTGGATTCGATATGCCCGAGGGTGATCAACAAAGTCTGTTCGAGGAGTTTGGCGTATGACAATGGAAACAATCGAAAGAGACTTCAAAGCCAAGGTTTGCGAAAAGATTAGGCTGTCGAGCGAAGGCATGGACCGCTTTCGGGTTTTCACTCCATTCCTTTTTGAAGATGGGGATCACCTTGCTATTGTCTTGAAGCGCGAGCATGCGACATGGACTCTTTCCGACGAGGGGCATACCTACATGCATTTGACCTATGACCTCGACGAAAAGGACTTGCAGCGAGGCACCCGTCAGAAAGTAATTACAAATGCCTTGTCCATGTTTAGCGTTGAGGATCGCGAAGGGGAATTGCTGCTCCGTATTGCGGATGAGCAATTCGGTAATGCGCTTTTTTCCTTTATCCAAGCCTTGATGAAGGTCACTGATGTTTCGTTTCTATCGCGTGAACGCGTTCGCTCTACCTTCATGGAGGATTTCCGGGCCATGATGGAAGAGTCGGTGCCAGAAGGACGACGTACATTCGACTGGAATGATCCTACGCACGATCCCCAAGCCATGTATTCTGTGGATTGTCGGGTCAACAGTATGGCAAGGCCGCTGTTTGTCTTCGCGCTGCCCAACGACGACCGGGTACGTGATGCCACTATCGCCTTGCTGCAATTCGAGAAATGGGGCCTGCATCAGCACTCGGTTGGGATCTTCGAGGAGCAGGAATCCATCAATCGCAAGGTTCTGGCACGGTTTAGTGATGTCTGCGAAAAGCAGTTTTCAAGCCTTGGGGCCAACCGCGAGAGGATAGATCACTATCTTAAGGAACAGATGGCCGGACAGATGTGAGGCTGAAAGGAAACACGGGAAAACCGTTTTACATCACCACCGTGTAATCTTACATGGCGATAATGTAAGTCTGCACTATACGGGTGATATTTGGATCTACCGGCCAAAAACGGTCTTGATGGCCTCAAGGTAGCCCATGCCGTGTTCCGTGTCGGGTTCGAGGTAGCTGCCTTCGGTCCATTCATTCCAGCAGTTGATGGTGAGCGTGTTGTTGCATTGCGGGTGGGCGCTGAGGAAGTGCCGTGCCTTCTCAAGGGCGCGGGCAAAGGCTTCGGGCGTATTGCCGCTAATGGTTCCCATGAAGGGATAGCCCTGATTTTCAAAGGGGTCTTCCTGCCGGCATCGGGGTGAAGCGTCCCAGCCCATGGTCACATTCGGATAATAGGGAACACCGAAGCGGTTTACTTCGCGCTGCCATATTGCCGTTGCCTTTTCCAGCACATCGTCATAGGGTGTTTGCGGGAACGTTTGAAGGGGGATTTCGTGTATCCAGACATACGACGTGACGCTGTCAAAACCGATGCGTTGAATCAGCGCCTCGGGTTGCGCCACCACGGTTTCATTGGGCAACAGTTGTATGCCCCAGGCCACCGCATTGAGATGGAGGCCGGGGAACCCCGCCGCCACGGTTTTTTGGCGGAAGCGTTGCATTGCTTCGGCGGCCGCAGCCGCGCCGCCAAAACTTTTCATGAACGTGTGCAGCTCGTATACGCTGAACCACGGACAACCGTCAATGCACCAATATGACGGGTGACGGAAGTAAAGGTCAATCAAGTGGTCTGTCATTTTCTCGAACGTATCGGGCGTGACGGTTCCCGGATATAACAGCGCGGGCGATTTGCCCAAGGTAGCCGGATGAATGTCAATCCAGTCGTGGTTGGCCCACATCACGCCGAACCGGAGCCGGTCCGCATTCGGCGCATTCATGAAACCCCGTTCCACCGCTTGTTCCAGAAAAGGCCCGTCATCGTAGTAATACCAGTCAAAGATGAAGGCATCAATGCCGTGGTCGGCGGCCGCCTCAATTTTCCGTGCCATTGCCGCGGGCGCCGATTCGTCTTCATGGCCCCATGCGGGAATGCGCGGCTGGCGATGTCCGGGGAAGCGGGGGCGTGCGTTTTTGACCAGTTCCCACTCGGTCCAGCCTGCGCCGTGCTGGTCTTCATTGCGCGGATCAACGTGATAGTTTGGGAAATAGAAACATGCCACCGTCGGTTTGTTCATGATACATATCCGTTGCAGGTGTTGTTATCGGCGGCGCAACAGGCCACGTCCGCGGCGACGTCCGGTCGTTTTCTTGGCGCGTTTATCCGGCGGGGTAAACAACGTCAATAGGCGCGGTGCGCCCGCGTATTCCTTTCGCTCAATATTATAGCCCAGCGCCTGTTCAACGGCGCCCAACGCCGTATGGTCCGCGGGCGTGGCGAAGGTAATGGCGTTGCCGTCCCGTGCCGCGCGCGCCGTGCGGCCTATCCGATGCAGATAATCATCCGGGTGCTGCGGGATATCGTAGTTGATGACATGGGAGATGTCGTCAATGTCAAGCCCGCGGGCCGCCACATCGGTGGCCACCAATATCTTGTATTTCCCCTTGCGGAACCCTTCGAGGGCGCGCTGTCGTTTTGCTTGGGGCAGGTCGCCATGAATGGCGGTAGCCTTGTAGTGTTTCTTTTTCAGCAAACGCGCCACCCGGTCTGTGCGACGGATGGTACGCAGAAAGATTAATGCCGAGTCAATCTCCTTTTCTTCAAGGATAGCGGTGAGCATCGTCATTTTTTCTTCCTCGCGCACGGGCACGAGCAACTGCTGCAATGTGGCGACCGGCTTTGATTGCTGACCCGCGCTGATGCGCTCGGGCTGATGCATCATATCGCGGGTAAGCCGTTCAATGGCCGCCGGAAAGGTTGCCGAAAACATAAGGGTCTGTCGTTTGTTTGGCAACAACTTGAGAATGCGACGAATATCCGGCAGGAACCCCATGTCCAGCATGCGGTCAGCCTCGTCGAAAACGACGATTTCGAGGTCTTTGAAATGCAATGTTCCCCGGGAAAGATGGTCCAGCAGACGGCCCGGCGTTGCCACCACAATATCACAGCCGCGCTTGAGCTTGGTTGTTTGGGGGTGCATACCCACACCGCCGTAGATGGGCGCACTGTGCATGCCCAGGGCCTTGCAGAAATCGGTGATGACCAGCTCCACCTGAATGCACAGTTCCCGCGTTGGCGCAAGTACCAGCATCCGGTTCTTTTTCGACTTGCCTTCCCGTGCCAGCCGTGTGAGAGACGGCAGCGCAAAGGCGAGTGTTTTGCCTGTGCCGGTTTGTGCCGTGGCAACAATGTCACGGCCTTGCAACGCAGGCGGAATCGCCTGCGCCTGCACCGGCGTGGGCGTGGTGATTTTCATTTGGCGCAATACGCGTGTACAGCGTTTGTCCAGATCAAAATCATTAAAGGTGGGTAGGTGTTCTTGCTCTTTCATACGAGCGGTATTATACCGCAATGCACCGTTACATTTCAGATTTTGTTCTGCCACAATCTCTGTCCTGCCGCCGCAACGTACGCAGGAATAGCCGAGCAGGGGGAAGGGGCCTCTTAATTCTCGCCGGAAATGACGCGCTGTCGGCTCTCCTTTTATGGGGCGAATCCGGTATACTACAGGCCGATGAATAAATGCGATAGCATACGCGTCTATATTCGGCGTCTTGTGTTCATGTACCATACGGACGGGCATGTATGTCGCGGCACGATAACAAGCGTAGGAAAAGGAGAAGACTTCAATGAAAAAATACACGGTTTTTTGTGCAGTTGCACT
>SKQZ01000167.1 GCA_007118765.1 Candidatus Hydrogenedentota bacterium | reverse complement strand
GATACTCCGCTCGGGACGTGAACAAACGATAAGGGTCCATAACGCCCCGGGTCACAATATCGTCCACCATAACGCCCAGATACGCCTCATCGCGTCCAATGAGCAGCGGGGGCGCGTTTTCAAGTTGTCGTATAACGTTCAGGGCGGCATACAGACCTTGCGCAGCCGCTTCTTCATAACCGGAGGTGCCGTTAATCTGTCCCGCATGAAACAAACCGCATATTTTCTTGGTTTCGAGGGTTGGTTTCAGGTATGTGGGGGGCACAAAATCATATTCCACGGCATAGCCGGGGCGGATGATCTCTGCGGCTTCCAGCCCGGGACAACTGTGCAGCATGTCCTGTTGCACGTCTTCCGGCAAACTGGTGGAGAGTCCGTTTACGTAATACTCGACGGTTGTCAAGCCTTCCGGCTCCAGAAAAATATGGTGCCGTTTCCTGTCTGGAAACTTGACGATTTTGTCTTCAACACTTGGACAGTATCGTGTGCCGATGCCTTCGATGCGCCCGGAATACAAGGGACTTCTGTCCATATTCGCTCGTATGACGGCATGTGTTTTCTCCGTCGTGTAGGTGAGCCAGCAGGAAACCAGATTGCGGTCAAAACCCGCGATGGGCGTGGAAAAGGAAAAGGGGCGTGGGTCGGGGTCGCCTTTTTGTTCCTCCAACACATCAAAATCAATGCTGCGTTTGTGAATGCGGGCACAGGTGCCTGTTTTCAGGCGTCCAACAGTAAACCCAAGCCGGCGATAGGCATCGCTTAACGCCCCGGCTGCCATTGCGCCGCCCCGTCCGCCGGCAACGCTTGTCAGCCCATAATGCAACAAGCCGCCCAGAAATGTGCCGGTGCATACGATGACGGCATGCGCGGAAATGGTTTCGTCAAATGCAGTCACAACACCGCATATTGTTTCGTCGGCAATAACGAGGTCGGTGACCTCCGCTTGTTTTAGAAAAAGATTGGCGGTGTTTTCGCAGACCCGTTTCATCTCATGTTGGTAAGAAAGACGATCTGCCTGTGCGCGCGGCGAATGTACCGCAGGCCCTTTGCTTCGGTTCAGCATTTTGAATTGAATGCCGGTGCGGTCTATGCAGCGGGCCATTTCGCCGCCCAGCGCGTCTATTTCGCGTGTGAGCTGGCCCTTGGCAACGCCGCCGATGGCGGGATTGCATGACATGCGCCCAATGGCATCCAGGCTCATGTCAATCATCAGGGTGCGACGTCCCGTACGGGCACATGCCAGCGCTGCTTCAATGCCCGCATGACCCGCCCCGACTACAATCACATCGAAATCTCTATCCATCATCGGCGTATGTGGTGGAATGGCGTGTGGGCGTGGCGTTCAGCCGCGGCACGGAGCCTATTCCCCATCCTGTGTTTCAGGGGCGGTGGGCGTAAACATCAATTCCACCGAATCCGGGGCTTCGACGGGGACAGGACGAATGCCCTGCTCTTCTCTCTCCTGGATTTCCTCCTGAGCGACTTCCATCTGGGCACGCAAGTCCGGGTCCTCTTCCTCCTCCAGACAGGCTTCAATAAGGGGCAGTGTATTTCCCGTTGCAATGTATCCAATGGTTCTTATGGCATGCATGCGCGCTTCCTTGCCCAACGCGTCATCACAAATGGCCTCTTCAAAAACAGGTTGTGTGGCTCTGGCGGCCACGTAGGGAATGCCCAAAATGATTTCATCCCGGTCGCGAACGGGTGTCTCCGGGTCTTCCCACAGGTCCAACGCACGCTCCAAAGCGACGTCAATGCCTTTGCGGAGCATTGCCATCGTGGCAACCCGGCTCACATGGTCGTCGTCATCATCCATGAGTTCGAAAGCGCGGAACATGGCATCCGGCGCCATACTGGTTCCCAGCAGTTTAACAGCACATCCGCGGGTGACGGAATCATGCTCCGGCGCTGTCAATGCCAGTAATCGTTCAATATGCGTATCGTCAATATGGTCGCTCAACGATACCACGGCGAGCATCTTTTCCATGGGTTCTGCCTCGGGCGATTCAATAATGCGGAAAAAAGGTTCAAGCCCCTCCGGCCCTTTCTCCGCAAGTTTCGCGCCGATTTCGGCAGCCCGTTCATAGTCCGCCATGTCATGTTCAGTGGCGGCAAGCGCATCCCATTCGGACAGCAACGTTTCCTGTATGGTGGCCGCCCGCTCTTCTTCGCTGGGGATGGTGCAGTTTCCGCATCCCGCCAACATTGCAAGCACCGCGATGGACGTACCGGTTAAGCACATGAGTCTCATGATAATGATGTTCCTTGAAAAGATGTTTTTCTATTGCCGACTGTGGAAAGATGTATGCACGGACAGGGGCTACAGGCGTGCTATAATAAGTCCGCACGGCAGCGGGAAATGGACGCCTTGTAGCTGTTTGCAAACCTGTGTATCATACAACGCGTTTCAATTGTGTAGTTTACCATACTCCCGTATTCCAACACGAACGACCGGTTGGAGGCAGTTCGCGCAAACGGTTTTGTAGTGTCTGTTCTGGTGAAGACGCCTGTGTACAGTTTTTGCTCTTGTGTTTACCCTATTGTCCGGGTATTATGTTTCCGGATGCATTGCGCAAGACTGCATAACAGGGCGGCATATTGAAGAATAAGGAGTGCAAAGCAGTGAGTGACGAAAATACACTCGGAAATCTGGTGAAGGATGTGATAACCCTGGCGAAAAGCGAGGCGCGCGGAAATCCGGCCAAGCTCTTGCTCTCACCCGAAACGGCAGCGCTGCTTTCCAGCATTGGCGAGGCCGGGACGGTTTCGGAACAACAAGAAACGGCCACGGAAGACGCAGGGGCCGCGGCTGTGAGGCAAACCGAAACGCCGGAAGCCGGCACAACTGAAAAGGCGTCTCCAGACCGCCAAAAAGAAAGTGAGCAGGAAGCGGACGGCCTTTACGAGAAGGAAAAGTTTGTGGAAGAGTCGGCAGCTTATGACAATCAGGAAAATGACAGGGCCGAAGCAGAGGAAAAGGATAGTCTGGAAAATGTTGCGACGGAGGTCGCGCAGTGCGCCAGATGTTCCCTTGGGGAAAGTCGCAACAGCCCTGTGCCGGGGGAAGGCCATCCGAAAGCGTCGCTGGTGTTTGTGGGCGAGGCGCCGGGCGCAGAAGAAGACCGACAG
>SKQZ01000140.1 GCA_007118765.1 Candidatus Hydrogenedentota bacterium | reverse complement strand
TTAGTACACGTCGAAGTCGGCGGGCAAGCAAAGTGCCTGATATGGTGTAAGATTCGCAGGCGCAACAGAAATCTTGTGAAATAGGCGGGTTAAGATGAAAGGACGATGATGTTTCATTTTCGACAGACAACGACGTTAACGATTATTTTGCTGGTGGGCGGCATGAGCGCCTACGCCAACGACCACTGGCCGCAATGGCGGGGACCCAACTTTTCGGGGTATGTGGAGGCTTCGAATTTGCCCACCACATGGAGCGAGACGGAAAATATCGTGTGGAAAACCGCGCTCCCTTCGTGGAGCGGCGCCACGCCGGTGATTTGGGGCGACCGGATTTTTGTGATGTCTCCGTCGGAAGGCCGCGAGGGCGGTCCGGGCGCACAAGACAATCGCCCGTCTGTGGGCGAACAGATTCTTTTGTTGTGTCTTGACAAGACGGACGGCGCCATACTGTGGCAGCGCGGGCTGGACGTGGGCAATGAGAACATTAACAAGCAAAACGACTCCTCTCCTTCGCCCATGACCGACGGCGAGCATGTGTGGACCATGACGGGCACGGGCGCCGTGGCCGGTTTCACCATGGACGGGGAAGTGCTTTGGCGGCGGAATCTGCAGGAAGACTATGGCGCCTTCGGCCAGCAATTCGGCTACGGCTCGACGCCCTTGTTATATGACGGCATGCTGATTGTGCCGGTGCTGCATGGCTGGCACACGGATGATCCGTCTTATTTGGCGGCATTGGACGGGCTGACCGGTGAAACCCGCTGGCGTGTGGAACGTCCCACGGACGCATTGGAAGAATCGCCCGACGCCTACACAACCCCCATACCGGTCACACACAACGGGGAAACGGTGATTGTGATATCCGGCGGCGATTACGTGACCGCCCACGACCCGGCCACGGGCGAGGAAGTGTGGCGCGCAGGCGGCTTGAACCCGGACAATTCAACGCGATACCGCATCATAACATCGTCGGTGTCCTGTGGTGACATGGTATTCTCGCCGTCCCGTCGCGAGCCTATTCTGGCCTTGCGCACGGGCGGTTCGGGCGACGTGACCACGTCGCATCTTGCCTGGAAATGGGAGGGACGCCACGGGCCGGATGTGCCTACGCCTGCCTGTGACGGGAATTATTTGTATATTGCGGACGACCGCGGCATGGCCATGTGTCTGGATCCCGCCACCGGCGACGTGGTCTGGGGACCGGAGCGGACGGCACGCGGCGTTGTGAGTGCATCGCCGCTGGTGGCGGACGGAAAGATGTACATCACCAACGAAGATGCGGTGACCACCGTATTGGCCGCCGGGCCGGAGTATGAGGTGCTGGCCACCAACGAACTGGATCCGGTGTATACGCTTTCGTCCATCGCGGTGTCCGGCAACCGGCTTTATCTGCGCACGGCAACGCATTTATACTGCATCGGCGAATAACATTCGCGTTATTGCCGCTGCTGTTTTTCCCGGTACCTGGCCTCTATGGCCTCCACCAGCGTGTTGGTGTCGGGTATGATGGAAATGAAGGCGGGCACGCCATCCACGCAAATGGTGGGCACGTTTTTGACATCAAGTTTGCACATTACGCCAATGCCTTCCCGGCGTTTTATCTTGTGCTCATTGACGGTAACCGGCGCCGTTGCCTGCGCGGCTGCGGCACGTGCGCCGTCCATCATATACTGACACGGCGCACATGCGGCGCTGTCCAGCGTGATAACGTCCAGCACCACCTGCTCCATATCCTCGTAATTCGGCAGGGCCACCTCGTCCAGCCACTCCATACTGCCTGCGTGCGCTGTTTTTCGGGCTTCCTCGCGGAGCTCCGAATCAAGCGCCATATCCGCGGCGGCGCTGAGATTGGCGGGGGGCGTGGCAAAGGGCAGGTCGCAGCCGGGCGCAAGAATGAATCCCGGGCCCGCGCCTTCGTCAATACAGCGGATGGCATCAAGGCGGGCATCGTCGAGGCTGCCCAGCAGCAGGGCCGTGGTCAGTTTGATGTTGCCGCCGTAGGATTTGTTGTGTTTTTGCGCCAAAGCGCGGAGCAACGAGAGGTCTACGTTTTCATCCACGGCAATGTTATCGCAGCGGGTGCGGCACATGGCCTCCAAATTGCGCGTGGCGTCGCCGCATACGAACAACGATGCCAACGCGTTTCGCTCGTGAACGGCATCGGCCACGGTACTGATGGCTTCGCTCACAAACTGCTCGAAATGTTCGAGCGAAATCTGGCTGATCATGGGGTCCACAATCGCCACCACCGCCGCGCCGCGTTCCAAATAAAATGCGGCGGCCTGAGCGGCGGTTTCAGCGCACCATGCCATGGCGTCGCTTACGCCTGCGGCATCCATGAGCATGTCAAGAAACAATTCGCTGCCGCGCAAATGGGACAGCAGCGTGAACGGTCCGGCAACCAATCCATACAACGCGACTGAATCGCCGATGGCGGCGGCGAGGGTTTCGGTGGCCTCGGCAACGGCGGGGAAACGTCCCTTGCCGAAATCAAGGCGCGGCATGTCGGCAATGGCGGCACAGGTGGTTAACGGGTGAGAGGTAACCGAAGGCGGCCCGTCATCGGGCCATGCCAAATCACACCCCAGGGCCTCCGCTTCCATTTGCAGGTCAAACGCCACCGGGATACCGTCGGCGCGATACAGCGTCGCCGCCTGTTGCTGGCCTTTGGCAATCAATGCGCCCGAGGAAAGGTACTCCCGTGCGCTCACACCCAACACGGACGCGCCATGCACCCCCACATAGGGCGCCCATGCAGTACGGGGCGTTTCTTCGCGTTTCATTGCCGCCATTAAAACTTCTTTGCCTGTCATAATCGTCGGGACTCCTTGCTGCCGTTTGCCATGCGTTAACCCGGGAAGTATACGGCAAGATTGCACAATTGCACAAACCCGCCGGCAAACGGTGGAATCATTTTGGCGCACTTGGGTATAATCACGAGTGACGGGTTGCGCACGCGCCATAAACGATGGCAGTGCAACACAAAAACGCAGCATAACGCCGGAAACGGCAATAGCATACAAAGAAGTAACCCCCACATGCCTGACCAAAAACAGGAGCCATCGGCGCCGTCTACCCCAACCCCCCGCCCCGCCGATACAACCGTGCCTGTTTCTGAGCGCATAGGCGCCGTCGCCGC
>SKQZ01000353.1 GCA_007118765.1 Candidatus Hydrogenedentota bacterium | reverse complement strand
TCCAGTTCGTATTCCATGCAAATGAACCCGTCAAAATTGATGGCGCGCAATGCCGCCACGGTCTTTTCCAGGTCCAGGTCTCCCTCGCCAATTACCGTTTCGTCGTGGCCAACCTTCCAGTCTTTCAGATGGACGCAGTGTACGCGATCAGCCAATTGTTCAATTACCTCGTGGGGCGCTTCGCCCGAACGCAACGCATGTCCCGTATCCACACAGGCGCCAATATGCGGATGCCGTCCTTTGACAGCGTTTAAGGTGTCCGCAACACGGTCATACCGTGCGCCCGGCCCGTGGTTGTGGATGGCAATCTTGATGTTGTACGTTTCCACCAGCGCTTCAAGCCCATCAAACGCCTCCGGTTCCGGGTCGGCGCTCAAATAAGCCGCGCCCAATGTTTGGGCCAAGTCAAATTTGCGACGGTTCGCGTCGTTATCCGCGCCAAACCCTTCCACGCCATAACAAGGCACGGACACACGATGTGTTTGTAACATATCTTTGATGCCGGGCAGTTCCGGGTTGTCCGGGTCCGGCGGAAAATGAACGCCACAAAACTCCATCATGTTCAAACCCAGTGTTGCGAGTTGATCGAGCGCACCCGCAGTGTCGAAGTTGCGGAAACTGTAGCTTTGTGCTCCGATTACGGTAAGGTCCGGCATGGTCTATCCCTCCTGTTTTATGGTGCGGCATGGCATACGCAACACGGTCATGCTGCGGAGCGCCCTGCTTTATAGGCATCCATCAATGCAGTGAATTTTTCAAACAGGTAACGACTATCGTGAGGCCCGGGCGATGACTCGGGATGATACTGCACACTGAACAGTGGCAACGATTGGTGGCACATGCCTGAACATGTTTGGTCATTCAAATGCACATGACTGAATTGAATGTCCTGGTCGGCCAGCGATTCGGTATCCACGGCAAAGCCGTGGTTTTGGGCCGTAATTTCCACCCGCCCGGTTTCTTCATGGTATACCGGCTGGTTGCCGCCGCGATGGCCAAACTTCAGTTTGTATGTGGCGCCGCCCAGCGCGTGGGCGAGTATCTGGTGTCCCAAACAAATCCCGAAAATGGGAATCTTCTGTTTGATCAATGTGCGCACCGTTGGATAAACGTACGGCAATGCCGCCGGGTCGCCGGGACCATTGGACAAAAACACGCCGTCCGGGTCAAGGGCCAACACCTCATCGGCGGCAACGGTGGCGGGCATGACGGTGATGGCGCATCCCGCCTGTTCCAGCAGCCGCAATATGTTGCGCTTGATGCCGTAGTCAATGGCTACCACGCGATATTTGGGATTGGTGGGCGCGTTCCATTCGTATGGCGCTTTTACAGATACGTCGCGCACGTAGTCGCTTCCTGCCATATCCGCGCTTGCCCGCGCTTTTTTAACCAGCGATGCATGGTCTTTGTCCGTGGTGCTTATGATTGCTTTCATAGCGCCCTTGGTGCGCAGGAGCCGCGTTATATGGCGCGTATCCACGCCGTCAATCGCCACGATATTATGGTGCTTCAGATAGTCGGGCAACGAAGCGGTTGCGCGCCAGTTGCTGGGCTCAAAACAACACTCGCGCATCACAAAGCCGCGTACATGCGGATTCTCTGATTCCACGTCGGTTTCGTTTACGCCGTAATTGCCGATGTGCGAACACGTCATGGTCACGATCTGTCCCGCATAGGAAGGGGCTGTCAGTATCTCATGATAGCCGGTCATGCTTGTGTTGAACACCAACTCGCCGGCAGATTCTCCGTCCGCACCCACGGCGCGGCCCGTGAAAACACTGCCGTCTTCCATTGCCAAAATTGCTGTCTTCATGTCTTTATCCCATTGCATTGAACCTGCCCCAGTCTGTGCAGGTTCACGCCGAAATCCGATACAAGATGCAAGCGGGTGCATCATAGATGGTATTAACCCGCATATTTCATAAGATTTCTGTTGCGCCTGCGAATCTTACACCATATCAGGCACTTTGCTTGCCCGCCGACTTCGACGTGTAATAACACGCTGTCAGCCGGCGGTCTGCGCAAAGCATCTACTCTGGCGCAATCTTCACAGGCTCACGACGAAACCTGATGAAATATCCGGGTTAACCCGTGCAAATAATTCGTTCCCGGTACAAAAGGAACACGTAAATCGGCCAGACTATAGCATATTGGGAATGTCTGCGTCGAAAAAAAAGCGGAAGAACGGCTTTCATACGCGCCTGATTAAGAGAAGCCCCAATGCGCCATATTTTCACAATGACAAAAGGAACGCCCCATATTTTCGATGGCAGACTGGCCGCCACTGCGTAATGTGTATCCGGTTATTCGCACGTGGGTTTATTTGCCAATGTTCCCGTTTCGGATATTTTATTCGTTGGATGAGGCCATGTATAATGCAGGACAATGAGACGATAGCAACGACATGTGATTAACCATCTGTCCTATAATAAACTGCGGATCCTCACGGAATGAGTCAAGACGTCATACAAGCGCTACAGGTTTCGTGTGTGCAAATGCATTGGGCGAAATCCCTGTCTTTCAATGTGGAACGGACGCTGCACTACATTGCACATGCCGCGTCGCTTGGCAGTCGCGTGGTGGTATTCCCCGAGGCAAACCTTACCGGATACTATTTTCCACAGGTCTTGGAATTAAGCGCCGGAAGCGTGGCGAAAGCGCTGAAGACAGTCTGCCGGGCGGCGGCGCAACATAATGTGTGGGTAATTGCCGGGACATTGGGCAAGGCACGGAGCCGTTACCTGAACCTTGCTCATGTTATCGGGCCTGACGGCGAAATTACCCACGAATACGCGAAGATACACATGGCGGGCGCTGATGAAAAGCGTTATTGCAGGGGCGGCAACAAATTGTCTTTGTTCACCGTAGACGGTATTCGGTGTACACTGGCGATATGCCGCGACGGCCGCCATCCCGAGGTCTACCGCCTGCCCGCCATGGCGGGGGCACAGATTCTTTTTCAGCCATCGTGCAGTTCCGACGAAGTGGAGGCGGTGATTTGGAAGCGCGTTGCCGGGCGTGCGCAACAGCCCGCGGGGCCAAGCACCGGCATATTCCATTGTGTGGCCAACACCATTGGGCAATCACCGGACGGCGCCCAAAGTTCCAGCGGCGCTTCGTTTATTCGCGAGCCCGGCGGCATGCCCTTGGCGGAGGCGGGCTGGTATCAGGAAGAGATGATTACGGCCACCCTTGATTTGGCGCGTGCAGACAGACGTTATGCCATGGACAGTATGGCGCGCCCGCCTTTTCTGAAAAAGTATTGGGCACAAATGGTGCGGGATTTGGAGAAGCGGTGCGACCTACCGCCGCGATAAATCGTGGCCAAGAGAAACAGGCAGAGGATTCCGATGGTTAACGGTAACAGAACAGGAGGAACGTTATAGTGAAAGCTGCCATGATTGCGCAGAAATTTGATGTGGCCGGGCGTGTTGTGACGGTGCAGTATACCGGTGCGGGTAATGTCAACGATACGTATCTGGCGATTTTTCGGACGACCTTTTCCGAGGAACGCATCATATTGCAACGAATCAACAGAAACGTGTTTGCCCGTCCTGAATATATTATGGAAAACATGCGCCTTCTTACCGAACACGTTCACCGGCGCATTGAAGAGGAGGCGTTACAGTCGGACCGGATATGGCAATTGCCACGGGTCATTCCCGCGAAGGACGGGAAGGACTATGTGGTGGATGCTGACGGTGATTTCTGGCGCGCCATCACGTTGATAGCCTCCGCGCACTCTTATGAACGCGTACAGAGTGTGGAACATGCCCACGAGGCGGGATTCGTTCTGGGGCATTTTCAGCGGTTGATTAGCGATATGGATGACAGCTTGCTCCATGACACGCTCGAAGGATTTCATATCACGCCCCGCTATCTGAAACAACTCGACAAGGCGTTGGAGACGTCGGACGGCCAGACCCGTCTGCATGCGTCGCTGGAGGCGGAGCGATGCAACAAGTTTATTGATGCGCGCCGCGAGTGGTGCTCGGTGCTGGAGGACGCCAAAGAACGGGGAGAACTTCAATTGCGTCCCATACATGGCGACCCAAAAATATCCAATATCATGATAGACGACGCGACGGGGAAGGGTACGTGCATAATTGATTTGGATACAGTCAAGCCGGGTTTGATTCACTATGATATTGGCGACTGTCTGCGTTCCTGCTGCAATCCGGCAGGGGAAGAGACCCTTGACTTAAACCAAGTTGTATTTGACACCGATCTGTGTGAGGCCATTGTCAAAGGCTACATGATAAATGCGCGTTCCTTCCTTTCGGATGCCGACCGCAAGTATTTGTATGACGGGATACGTCTTATCGCTTTTGAGCTGGGGCTGCGTTTTTTTGCCGACTATATCGCCGGAAACGTTTACTTCAACACCCGATACGACGAGCAAAACCTGAACCGTGCGCGGGTACAATTCAAACTGACAGACAGCATTGAAGCGCGGGAAAAACACATCCGGGCGGCATTGGAGAAATTGTGACGGCGTGCTCACAATATGCCGGTTCTACATGCCAGCGTGATGCATGGCGGGCTTGTATCGAAGAATATATCAAGTCGCTTTGAGCGTAACAGTAAAGGCGCTTCCCTTGCCCGGTTCACTCGTTACGGAGACGTCGCCGTCGTAAATGAGGGCAATCTTTTTTACCGTTGAAAGCCCCAGACCGCTGCCGAGGATGCGGGTGGTCTTTTCATTCTTGATGCGCACAAAGTCATCAAAGATGCGCTTGCATTCATCTTCTTCCATACCGATGCCGGTATCCTCAACAGTGATGGTTACCGTGTTGTCTTTACGTGTTATATGGATGTCCACGCGCCCGTTTTCGCGGTTATATTTCACGGCATTCGAGATCAGGTTGTTGAAGACAATGTCCAGTTCCGTACTATCGGCCTGTATCTCAATAGGCGCCTCGGCGTGCAGTTCAAGGGCAATGCCGCGTTTATCCGCCTCCGGAATAAAAGTATCAATGGCCGTCTGCGCGGCGGCCACCACATCACAATGTTCGATTTTGCGCGCTCGTTCACCGGATTCAATCCGGGTCAAATCCAGCAGATCCGAGATCATCTTACGCATGTATTCAGTGCGCACCAGACAGCGTTCCATAAGGTCGTCGTACACCTCCGGCTTGTCGCCCGCGCTTTTGTCCTTTACAATGCGCAAATACCCTTCAATGGCATTGATGGGCGCTTTCAGTTCATGGGCGAGCACCGAGATGAATTGGAAGCGCACCTTGCGTTTTTCCGCAGCCAGCTCTTTGGCGCGCTTGGAAACGAGCAAATGGCGCGTCACCTTTTCCAGCACTCCCTTGAGTTCCGCAGGCGTGAAAGGTTTGGGCAACAGGTCGTATGCGCCGCGCTTGGTGGCGCGCACCGCTGTCTCAATGGACGCGTAGGCCGTGATAATAACCGTATGCATGTCCAGGTTGAGCGGTGCGATTTCTTCGAGCACCTCTATGCCGCTGATGCCGGGCAATTTGTTGTCCAGCAGCAGGATTTCAGGCGGTGCGCTCCGCAGCAGTTCCAGTGCTTCTTCACCGGTCTCTGCTGTTTCCACTTCAAAATTCACTTCGGCTTCGTGGTCCGGTATCACGATTGTCAGTCGGCTGAGTATGCGTGAAATACTGGTACGGATGCCGAGTTCGTCGTCCACCACGAGCGCTTTGATTGTTTCCGCCATGCTTGCCTGCCTTCTGTTGTGCTACAGCTGTGTTGTGCCTACTTCCAGTTTTTCCGTGTTGACCTTGTCCTGTCCCACCGGTTTGCCGCCTTTCCGTGGCAGCGTAACGGTAAATGTAGTGCCGGTCGGTCCTTTTTCGGGGTCTGTGTTACTTTCAACAGACATGTTGCCGCGATGCATCTTAATGATGCCATAGGATACGGCCAACCCCATTCCCGTCCCCTTGCCAATGTCCTTTGTGGTAAAGAACGGCTCAAAGATGCGCTTCTTATGCTCTTCCTTAATCCCTGTTCCCGTGTCTGTGACATATAGAACTAATTGTTCTTCATCGCCGCCGAATCCCACGGTCAACTTGCCGCCGTCCGGCATGGCATGTACGGCGTTGCCAATGAGATTTGTCAAAACCTGGGTGATTTGTTCCCGGTCCATTTGCGCGTAGTAGGGGCCGCCTTCATGCTTGATATTCACCTTGATGCCGGGGGGGATGGTCATGAGCTTGAGAGTATCTTCAATGAATCGTCGCACATCAACCAGAATCAAGGCCGTCTTATGTTGGCGTGCGAAATGCAGCAGGCCGGCCACAATGCCTTTGCAACGATCCGCCTGTTGGGCCAGCATCTGTAAATCCTCGCGCATTTCCTTATCTTCAACACCATAATCTTCAAGGATAAGGTGGGCATACATCAGTATCACGCCCAATGGATTGTTGAGTTCATGCGCAATACCCGCGGCCAGTTGTCCCATGCTGGCAAGTTTTTCCGCATGCATCAGTGTTTCTTGTGTCTGGGCGAGTTTTTCTTTTGATTGTGCCAGGCTTTCCACGGTTTCCCGTAGTTTCTCAATCATAAACGGCAGGCACATCTCGTTTTCGGCGAGTCCTTTGTAAATGGCGACCGCATGCTCACGACAGGTTTCATAGCCGCAGGCGCCACAGTTCAGCTCGTCTTCAACGCATTTCTTTCCCAACTCCTTCAAAATAGCTTCCAGCTGTTCGTCTGTGGGATCAGGCAGTCGCTGGTCGTCGGGCACAAACGATTGGGACAAGTCCAACTCCGAAAAGCGCTCCACTTCGCGCTTCCATGCTACCAAATCGGTGGCATCCAGACGGCTGCGCACATACTTGCTTACCCGTCGCCGCCGCCGGAACAGCGGTTCGCAGTTGGGGATGCCCGGCCCCATGATGCATCCCTGGCAGGCGAGCACTTCAAGCAGCCGCGGCTTGCAATGGCCGGCGTCAAACTCTTTGACTGCCTCCACGAATCCCAGTCGGCCGTCAGTGGAAATAATATCGTCGCGCGTTAAGTCCTCCTGTAACTGTGCTGACTGAATCAATCCCCTGCTGATGGGAAAAAGTGCGCCCAACCCTCCGTGTGGCGGGTCGAAATCCGCCGCTGTAATGTTGTCTTCGTCAATGTTGCGTTCCCGAGCCATTTGCTGCACTTCCTCGAAAGTAAGCGCGGCATCCACATCAACCATGTCGGCGGCGGCAGATTCGTCTTTTTTGGCAATACAGGGCCCCACAAAGACAATCTTGACGTTATTGCCATATTCGTGATGGACGACCCGTGCCGCGGCGGTCATGGGCGATACAATGGGAGCGAGCGCGCCCGTAAGCTCCGGGTAATAATGACGAATATACGCCACGATTGCCGGGCACGATGTGGCGATATAACGCTTGTCGTCATCCCGTTGCATCAATTCCCGATAGCGTTCCGCCACGAGGTCGGCGCCAAAAGCCACCTCGCAAACGTAGTCGAAGCCAAGGGCACGCATCAACCCCGCAAGTTTGGTGTGATCCCAATCCAGAAATGCCGCCGGGAAACTCGGCGCCACGATGGCGGCTACTTGGGCTTCACCTGCCAGCAGCGTTGTTGCCTCCGGGATGGAGTTGTACACCTCCTTGGCGTGCTGGCCGCATACTTGAACGCAGTTTCCACACCCGATGCAGCGTTCGACCATTACGTCTGCCTGGCCATCCGCCACGCGAATCGCCTTGGCAGGGCATTCTCGTACACAGGTGTAGCAAACGCGGCACCGTTCCTTAATGGTGGTGACCAACGGTATTTTTGGCGGCTTACTCATGTAATTATTGTACTTGAGAAGCCCAGTATTTACAAATCTTGGGTGCGCCCTGTGGACAGCTGCTATCCGCAGGTAAGGTTGTAAACCACGGAATACGCATTACTTCCGGGAGAAAAGTACCGTAGGCACATACCTATCCTGTGCAGGGGGAGGGGAACAGCACGGGTCGTTGCGTATGGCGAACAGTCAGTCCACTGTTTCGGCGTCTTGGATGGCCGGCATTTCTTCCGGCGGCAACGGGGTCGCTTCCACCGTTGGCACTTCCTCCACGGCCGGCGCCTCGTCCACGGGCGTGGGCGTATCCGCGTCGTCATCCAAGAACGGCTCCGCCGACACGACATCCTCGTCCAAGGCAATGCGGATGGAATCAAGAATGGCCAGCGACGCTTCCGGATCGCGTTGTTCGCGGTCGTGCCAGTTGGGATGGGTTAACAGGGTGACGCCGTACACTTGCCTTACGCTTTCAACGGAGACAGCAGTTTCTTCGGGGGCTTTACGCGCCATTTCAATGGTAAACTTGGTCCGTCGCGGTTGCAGCCATAGGGCGCGTTGCATTGGCGTGTAAGCCACGAAAGCGCCACGTTTGTCCCGAGTATAGATGTCGTATCCTTGTTCGCGCAGCACATGCTTCACCGCATGCCACGTGTCTTCAAAGGGGGCATTCACCACGGTTTGCTCTCGCAGGGCGAATCCGCTGGTATCGCGTGCGGCACGCGCACATCCGACACCCGTAATAAGAAGTATTGCAAGCAGCCCGACTGCCAGTAAAGCACTATGTTTCATATCCGTTGTCTCCCGTTCGTATGGGCGCATTGTACCCCTTTTCGGTGCTGGCAATCAAGCATTTGAAACGATGCTTTTATTCGGCGCCCAAATTATATTTATCAAGACGATACCGCAACGAGCGGGGTGTAAGCCCGAGCAATTTGGCCGCCTTTTGCTGCGAGTACCGGCTGGCTTCCAGCGCCTGTTGTATGCACTTGGATTCAAGATCGGCAACTGCCGCCTCCAAGTCAATTCCTGTTTCCTCGGTGATTACCGGGGTGGCGGTGGCGACAGGTTGATATTCGCGAATGTGCGGCGGCAGGTCGTCAATTTCTATGTATTCGGCGGTGCTCAATGCGAGGGCGCGTTCCAAAGCGTTGCTGAGTTCACGCACGTTGCCGGGCCATTGGTTGTTTAACAGTGCTTTTTCCGCCTCGGCAGACAGCGTTTTTGGAGCGCACCCCATGTTTTCAGCGTGTTTCTTGATAAAGTGATAGGCCAGCAACGGGATATCTTCTCTGCGCTCGCGCAGTGGCGGCACATGTATGGGGATTACATTGAGCCTGTAAAACAAGTCTTTGCGGAAGGCGCCTTCGTCCACCATGGCCGACAGGTCGCGATTTGTGGCGCTGATGACGCGCACGTCCACGTTCACAGACGAAAGTCCACCGACGGGCATCACACAATTGTTGTCGAGGACACGCAAAAGCTTCACTTGCAGCACCGGGGGCATTTCACCGATTTCATCCAGGAAAAGTGTGCCGCCGTCGGCAATGACAAAAAGCCCTTCCTTGTCCTGCGCGGCGCCGGTAAAAGCGCCCTTCTTAAAGCCGAACAGTTCACTTTCGAGCAGTGCCTCCGGTATGCCGCCGCAGTTGATGGCCACAAAAGGCTTTTCACTGCGAGGGCTCAAACTATGCAATGCCCGCGCCACGAGCTCTTTGCCGACGCCGCTTTCACCATGTATTGCAACCGTACTGGGCAAGGTGGCGACACGTCGCACGACATCAATGACCTTGCAAAAAGCAGCGCTTTGTCCCACCATGGAATCAATCTGGGCGTTACGTGATTGCTCCGTCCGAAAGGCCAGATTCTCGCGGGTAAGCATACGCTTTTCGATGGCGCGCCGAATGCGCAGCAAAATTTCCTCGTTACTGTTAAACGGCTTCTGCAGATAATCCAACGCACCGAGGCGCATGGCCTCAACTGCGGACTGTACCGTGCCGTGGGCGGTGATCATAATGGCCGGTGTCATTGGCTGGTTCTGCTGCACATATTCCAGCAATCGCAATCCGGCATTGCGATCCTTGCCCATATACAAGTCCGTGAGCACAACATCCACATGTTCCTTGTCGAGCAAGGCAATGGCCTTGTCTGGCGATTCGGCAAGCCGCACATCGTAGCCGGCATTCTTGAGTATGATTTCGAGCACCTCGCGCATGCTTGCTTCATCATCAACGACCAATATGCGATGCTTTTCATTCGCCATGTGAATTTTGACTTTCTGCTTGTTGCTGCATCACGGGGAGGCGCACAATAATGGATGCGCCGCCGCCCGGTCGGTTGGCGGCTTGAATCGCGCCGTCGTGGGCGGTAACTATACGCAGGCAAACGGCCAGCCCCATGCCGATGCCCTTTTCCTTTTCCGTGTAGAACGGTTCAAATATCTGCGAAATTTTATCAGGCGCGATGCCCGGCCCCTTATCGTCAACCCGTATCTCCACATACTGTGCCGTTTGCCGCGTTGTAATTTTTATGGTGCCCTGACGGTTCATTGCTTCAACGCTGTTATGCACAATATTCTCGAACAACTGGCGTATTTGTGTCGGGTCGCCCACGATGGCGCAGTCCGCCGGGCTGCTTTGCAGCGTAATCGAAATCTCCGGCGTGGCCTGTTCGGTCACATGCTTCACATCTTCCAATATCTCCTCAACGTCAAGGGCCTCACGATTCAAATCGGGATTGCGCGCATAATTGAGGAAACCGGATACGATCTTGTTGAGGTGTGTTGATTCGCGCAAAGCGATATTGGACAGTTGGCGCGCCATTTCGGGAGAATCCAGACAGGCGCTTAATTCCTCCACCGCACTGCGCAGTGAGGCAAGGGGATTACGAATCTCATGGGTTAATTCGGCGGCAGATTCGCCAACGGCTGCCAAGCGCACTTGCCGTTGAAGAGTGTGGCGCATTTGTGCAATCTCCGTGAGGTCGCTAAAAGAAGCAATAAGCGCTATCAGCCGGTTGCGTGGATCGTAGAGCCGGTTCGTAGTAAGTCCAAGATGCCTGATGACGCCATTGCCGGTGTGCACACGGAATTCATAGCTGGAATAGTCACGCTCGTTGCGCAGTGCAGTGACGACGGGACACTCCGTGTCATCGTCGCAAACCAAGACCTCGGCCACCTCTTTGTTGATTATTTCTTGCTCACTCATTCCGAGCACTTGGCACGCCACTTTGTTTGCCGCTATGATCCGTCCCGTGGGCGCACAGATCAAAAATCCGCTGCTCATATTGTCAAGGATTTCACGTTGAAATTGTTTCAGCCTGCTTATTCGTTGATTCCAATAACCGCTGATAACGGATGTGGAAAACAACGCCAGGCATTGAATGAGAAAGTTATACCAATATGGGAAGGCAGTATCCGCGCCGAAGGTAGGGAAGTCCTGTCCCAACAGAAACATTGTGGATAGAAAGGCAAAGACGAACCCCTGCACCAGTCCCATGAGTGCGCCGGCTTCCAAGATAACAATGACGAAAAGGAAGGTAAAGAAGCTGGCGGAGCCGCCGGTAAAGCTGACTGTGGCGGCGACCACACTGAAATCCAGAAACACTTGTGTCCAGGTAAGACCCGATGTGACGGTTTTTCCCCGGTGCAGCGTTAACAAAAACCAAACGCTACAGGTCAACGCCGCCATAAAAATGGCCGCCAGTATTGAAAAGCCGACGACCTGCTCCGGAATTTGCTGTGTTCCGGCGGCAACGATGAAGAGGATCATGATTCGTGCGATGCCGGTGTACCACAACCATACGGGCGGCCCATCGTAATGCGGGGCCAGCAGGGTCCGCATTTGACGGAGTAACGAGACCCGGGGCGGCCGCGTTGTTGTTCCCGAACGATGGCGTGCTTCGGCTAACGCTTAGGTCTCGTTT